>NZ_CABSQO010000002.1:0-218503 GCF_902479755.1 uncultured Tissierella sp.
TATAACAAAAAAGTAGACATGTTTTTTTTATGTCTACTTTTAGTTTACAACTTCACCTTTAAAGGCTGGTCTATATTATATTATAACATGAAATTTATTTTTCTTCTGCTGTTGAGAAACAATGAGGAGGTCTAGAAGTACCTCCTGTTGTTGGAGGGATCTCCACTTGTCTATTTTGTAAAATTTTAACTGTAAGTTCTATAACCATTTTTTCTTCTATTTTGTGGAAGAATTTTTCCTCAAATGGAAACTCGGAATCATAAGGACGATGACGACCAATAAATTCGTCAAATTCAAAAATTCTTGCACTAATTAATTCACAGAATGGAAGTTCATTGAAATTCTCAACTATAATTTGATTAAATTCGGAGAAGTCTCCTGATAATAATTTATCTTTTTCAGCAAAGTGTTTATGTGGTAAATCACTTACTTTAAAGAATTCAAATTCTGCACTAGAGTTTACCGCAAGTTCTGCCGGTGGTGTAGAGAAAGTAACAGGTGTAGAGCATTCAAAAGGAACATCTATTGTGCAATGGTGTAGTTCTCCGCATACTCCTTCCATATTTGCGCATTTTCCTGTAGAATAGTCAATGTTTTTACGAACAAATCCTTTAATGAATAAAACATTGGTAGGTTGCAGCAAAGTACATTGAGTGATCTTTACTTTTTTCTTTATATTCTTAATTTCAAGGGCTAGTTCTGGCAGCTTAATCAATGCGTTAACATTGAATTGTATAGTTAATTCAGCTAACACTACTGGAATTTTAGCAGTAACGCCGGTTGTTATTCCAGTCGGGGTAACTGGAGTATTAGCACAGCTATCTAAAACATTACTTTTAACATCAACACAAAAATTTTGATGTTTTGAGTTAGTATTACATTCAGGAACTGAAGGTTTGCTATTACATTTTGATTGACCATGGCTACTATCAAAGACTCGTATATTACTAATATTTGTATTTCCTATTGCATTGTACATACTTTGTTTCCTCCTTAATATTATTTAGATGTGATATTTTTATGTCTGTCCATACTACAATATATTCCTAAAATTTAATTAGGTGATAATATTTATTAAAAAGAAAATAAAATCATAAAAAAAATGTCATAAAATAATTTTTGTAAAAATAATCATAATATGGTATAATATTTCTAGTTTCGAAAAGAATAATCGCTGAATTCGCTTTTGAAGCGGGGGAACCAATATTTTGGGGTGAATCCTTTAGAGGACGGGCATAACCCTTTAGCCCGAACCCGACAGCTAACCTCGTAAGCGTATTAAAGGGGGCATGAAATTGTACTGATTTCAGACTATGGTTGCCCATAGTTTTTTTTGTCCCTCCAAATCGGTTGACATAAAAAATGAGAGGAGAGATATAATGATGGGATTGAACTTTAGTATTATTGGTGCTGGAAATGGCGGTATGGCTATGGCTGGTTATTTAGCCATTATGGGATATAAGGTGAACCTATATAATAGAACCTTAGAAAACATAATACCTCTAATAAAAAATCCAATGATATCTTTAACAGGTGAAAAAAAAGGAACAGGGGTATTAAATAGAGTAACAAATATAATGAAGGATGCCATAGAAGGAGCAGATATAATTATGGTAACAGTTCCTGCCATAGGACATTATCAGATGGCAGTAGAGATGGCACCATATTTGAAAGATGGTCAAATAATAGTACTTAACCCTGGGCGTACAGGAGGAGCTTTAGAAGTATATGAGACAATAAGAAAACATAAATGTGATAAAGACGTAATTGTTGCAGAAGCTCAGACTTTTATATATGCTTGTAGAACTACCTCAAGTAATAGTGCACATATTTTCCAAGTAAAAAATGAAGTGACCATAGCTGCCATACCTTCATCTAAGACAAATCATGTTATTAATCTACTAAAATTTGCTTATCCACAATTTATTCAAGCCAAAGATGTTTTAGAAACAAGTATAAATAATTACGGAGCAATTTTCCATCCAGCACCAACACTATTGAATAGCGGTCATATTGAAAGAGGGGCGCCTTTTGAATATTATACAGAAGGAATAACTCCATCTATAGGAGATTTTATAGAAAAGATGGATCAGGAGAGAATGGAAATAGGAAAAGCTCTTCAGATAAATACCTTATCGGCTAAAGATTGGCTATACGAATCCTATGGCGCAAGAGGAAAAAATCTATATGAAACAGTACAGAACAATCTGGCATATAAAGGCCTTCAAGCACCAAAGGGTCTGTCCATTAGATATATATATGAGGATGTGCCATATAGTTTAATACCAATGTCTTCCATAGCTAGAGAACTAGGGATTAAAACACCAGCTATTAACTCAATTATAAATATTTCAGAATTAATTACTGGAAAAGATTTTTATGCGGAGGGTAGAACAATAGAAAGATTAGGTCTTAAAGGTTTATCAGTACATGAAATGCATAAAATTGCACAAATAGGCAAAATAGATAAAAAAGATGAGGAAGGTGTTGCTTAGTGAAAAAGATTATTGCAGGTACTTTAGGTAATTGTGTTCATGTAGCAGGAATAATGAACTATCTAAATTTAGCTGAAAAAGAGAACTATGGCACTGACTTTATTGGAATAGGGAAGTCGGTAGATGAAATAATAATGCTAATTAATGAAAAAAAGCCTAATATAGTGGCTTTATCCTATAGATTAACACCTGAACCACTTCATAAAATTTTAGAGGAATTGAAGGATAAAATAAATAAGAATAGTGTTAAGAATATAATTTGGCTATTTGGAGGGACAGAGCCAACAGCCTTAGTAGCAAAAGAATGGGGAATATTTGATAAAATATTTGATGGTACAGAAGATATCGACGAAGTTATAGCATATTTAAAAGGAAAAAATTATTCTGGAGAAGAGTCCTATCCAAGAGAACTGATATCCAGAATAAAGTCTAAATATCCATATCCAATATTAAGACATCACTTAGGATTGCCTACCATAGAGGAAACTGTAGAAGCTATAGAAAAGGTGGCAGAAGCAAGAGTAATAGATATAATATCAGTTGCACCAGATCAAAATGCCCAAGAATTTTTCTTTGATCAAGAAAATATGGATGAAAGATTAAATGGTGCAGGAGGAGTGCCACTTAGGTCTAAAGAAGATTTTAGGAAGCTTTACAAAGCAGCAGAGAGAGGTAACTTCCCACTATTACGTTCCTATAGCGGAACCAAAAATATAGTTCAATTTGCAGAAGTGCTAAAGGAAAGCATAGATAATGCTTGGTGTGCAGTTCCACTATTTTGGTATAGTGAATTAGATAAGAGAGGACCTAGAACTCTATTAGATGCCATAAGAGAAAATCAGCTAGTGATGAAATGGCATGGAGAAAGAAATATACCTGTGGAAGTAAATGATCCACATCATTGGGGATTAAGAGATGCTCACGATGCTATAGGTGTTGCAGTAGCATATATAGCTGCATATAATGCAAAAAAAATGGGTGTAAAAGATTACATTGCTCAATATATGTTTAATGTACCAGCATCGATTTCACCTGAAATGGATTTGGGAAAGATGCTGGCAAAGATAGAACTAGTAGAAAGCCTTATAGATGAAAATTTCAAAGTATATCGTCAAGCAAGGGCAGGCCTTGCCAGTTTCCCAGCAAACCTATATCAAGCTAAAGGACAATTAGCAGCATCAGCGTATCTAGCCATGTCAATTAAACCTCATATTTATCATGTTGTTGGATTTTGCGAAGCTCATCATGCAGCTAGATCGGAGGATATAATAGAGTCGGCTATGATAGTAAGAGGAATACTCAAAAATGAATTCTTAGGTTCAGTGGATATGACAAAGGATAAAAATGTAGTTGAAAGAAAAAATGCTTTAATAGAAGATGCAAAGATAATAATAGAGAGCATTAAATCATTAAATTTAAACTTAGAAAATCCATTAACAGATCCAGAAACTTTAACAGAAGCGGTGAGAATTGGAATATTAGATGCACCACATTTGCAAGGATCGCAAATAGCTAAGGGACAGTTGAAAACAAGAATGGTCAGTGGTGGATTATATGCTTATGATGAGAAACAAAAGAAGATAATTACAGAAAAAGAAAGAATTAATTTGCTCCTAAAAGAAGCAGGATATTTACAGATATAAAAATTAATAAAGAATGAATAAAGGAACTAAGAATATGGTTTAGTTGTTTTACTATATTAATTAAAATATTCTTATAAATAAGATTCAAAATATGTAGTTATAAATATATTAATTAAATATTTAATACGATAAAAAATACGGAGGGCATTCTCCACAAGAGAGAAGTCTCCGTATTTAATTTATTCTATTGCAAATAAAAATTCACCTTCACAAGCAAGTTCATCTCCAACATAAGCTTTACCCTCGCCAATTCCTATGGAACCTCTGATTCTAGTCAAAACTACTTCCATCTTAAGTGTATCTCCAGGTACTACTTTTCTTTTAAATCTCACTTTGTTTATTCCAGCAAAGTAAGGTGTTTTTCCCTTATGCTTTTCATCAGATAGTAGGATCACAGCTCCTACCTGAGCCATAGACTCGACTATTAAGACACCTGGCATCACAGGCATATTAGGGAAATGACCTTGAAAAAATGGTTCATTTATAGTTACGTTTTTATATCCTATGCCTTTAACGCCTACTTCTTCTATCAAAACTTTATCTATAAAGAGAAAAGGATATCTATGGGGAATAATTCCCTTTATTTCTTCTATATTTAATGATTTATCCATAAAACCCCTCCTTTTTAATCTTTTTTAGGGAAAAATTAATGATTGATTATTTTATTATATTCATATATACTAAGTCTTAAAGTTTTATTCATATCATATTAATAATAATCTAAAGAAAATTAATTTGCAAATATTTTTAAAGGAGGTGGTAGATGGGAATAGTAAGTAGTAAATCACAATTTAATATGGAGGTGGAAAATGAAAAACATTTGTGTAGGAATTTCTGGTGTAGGGAGCTATGTACCTGAAAAAATTGTTACCAATCATGATCTCTCCAAGATTGTAGAAACATCAAATGAATGGATCATAGAAAGAACGGGGATACATGAAAGACGAATAGCAGATGATGATATGGCAACCTCTGATATAGCAACTAAAGCAGCAATAAATGCTTTAGAAGATGCTAGGTTAAGACCAGAAGATATTGATCTTATAATTGTGGCAACAGTAACAGCTGACCATGCTTTTCCATCAACTGCCTGTATAATTCAGAAAAATATAGGAGCAGTAAAAGCGGCGGCATTTGATATAAGTGTAGGATGTTCAGGATTTGTTTATGGATTATCAATAGGAGAAAACTTCATCAAATCAGGGACATATGATAAGGTTTTAGTCATAGGTGCAGAGACACTATCTAGAGTAGTGGACTGGCAAGAGAGAAATACTTGTGTATTGTTTGGAGATGGTGCAGGAGCCTGTGTACTAGAAAAATGTGAGGAAGGATTTGGAATTCTTTCAATTGAGCTAGGCTCTGACGGTTCTAATGGAGAGGTATTAGTTCAGCCAGCAGGAGGCTCTAGATTACCAGCCAGTATGGACACTGTAGAAAATAGACTTCACTTTATAAAAATGGATGGTAAAGAAGTATTTAAATTTGCTGTAAGGGTCATGGAAAGAGCATCTACCAATGCTTTAGAAAAAGCTAATCTTCAATTGGGGGATTTAGATTTTTTAGTTCCACACCAAGCTAATATGAGAATAATAGATGCAGCAGCTAAGAAGTTAAAACTTGAAAAAGATAGAATTTGTGTAAATCTAAATAAATATGGCAATATGTCTTCAGCCTCTATTCCAGTAGCCCTTGATGAAGCAGTTAAGGATAATAAAATTAATAAGGGTGATAATATACTTTTAGTAGCATTTGGAGCAGGTCTTACTTGGGCTTCAATGACTATAAAATGGAGTAGGAGGGAAGATAGATAATGTGGAAGACTAGAATAACAGATATGTTAAATATTAAGTATCCTATAATACAAGGGGGTATGGCCTGGGTAGCAACTCATGAATTAGCTGCAGCTGTATCAGAAGCTGGAGGGTTAGGAATCATAGGATCAGGCAATGCACCAGGAAAAGTAATAAGAGAAGAGATTAGAAAGCTTAAGGAACTGACAGATAAACCATTTGGTGTAAACATTATGTTAATGTCACCTTTTGCTGAGGATATTGTAGGTATAGTATGTGATGAAGGAGTTCCTGTTGTAACTACAGGTGCAGGAAATCCAGGGAAATATATAAAGAATCTAAAAGAGAATAATGTAAAAATCATACCTGTAGTACCTACTGTGTCTTTAGCAGTGAGATTAGAGCGAGAAGGCGTTGATGCCGTAATAGTAGAAGGAACTGAAGCCGGCGGACATATTGGAGAATTGACTACTATGGTTTTAGTACCTCAAATTGTTGATGCAGTTAAGATTCCTGTTATAGCAGCAGGAGGAATAGGTGATGGAAGAGGATTTTTAGCAGCTTTGACTTTAGGAGCAGAAGGAGTGCAGATAGGCACTAGATTTGTATGCTCAACTGAAGCCAAGGTTCATATAAATTATAAAGAGGCTATAGTAAAATCAAAAGATAGGGAGACTTCAGTAACTGGGAGAAGTACTGGCCATCCCGTAAGAGCGTTGAAAAATAAATTTACAAGGGAATTTTTGGAGCTTGAAAAAATAGGTGCTCCTTTAGAAGAACTAGAGTTATTAGGTTCGGGAAGATTAAAACTAGCTGTAGTAGAAGGAGATATAGACAAAGGTTCTTTAATGTCTGGGCAGATTGCAGGACTTATTAAAGATATTAAGCCATGCAAAGAAATAATTGAAGATATAGTTTTTTCAGCACAGAAAAGATTAGATTCATTGCATTCACTAAAGGAAGGTGATATCAATGGATAAACTAGCATTTATATTTCCTGGGCAAGGATCACAATATGTTGGAATGGGCAGTGATTTTTACGAGAATTTTGCAGAGTCAAAAAAAGTATTTGATGAAGCAAATGAAGTATTGAATATGGATTTAAAGAGTATATGCTTTAATGGCAGTGAAGAAAATTTAAAAAGAACGGAAAATACTCAGCCGGCCATATTAGCTACAAGTATAGCAATCCTTAAAGCTATACAAGGTAGAGGTATAGATTGTGAATATACAGCAGGACTTAGTTTAGGTGAATATAGTTCATTAGTTAGTAGTGGAAGTATGGAGTTTAGAGATGCTCTTAAAGTTGTAAAAGAGAGAGGTAAATTTATGCAAGAGGCAGTTCCCTTAGGAGTGGGAGGAATGGCTGCAATACTTGGATTAAATAGGGAAAAAATACCTTCTATTTTACAAAAAACTAAGGAATACGGATTAGTTGAAGTAGCAAACTATAATAGTCCGGAACAAATAGTTTTATCAGGAGAATTAAAAGGTCTTGAGATTGCATGTGAAGAAGCAATTAAACTAGGTGCTAAAAAAGCAGTACCATTGTCTGTATCTGCACCATTTCATTCGTCTTTATTAGTTTCAGCAGGAGAAAAATTGAAGAATGAATTATCTAAAGTAGATATAAAAGATGCTCAAAAGAAATTTATCTCTAATGTAGATGCTAAGCTCTTATCGAGCAAAGATGAGATCAAGCCAAAACTAGTAAACCAAGTAAGTAACTCGGTATTATGGCAGCAATCTGTGGAATGTATGATAAATGAAGGTGTAGACACATTTATAGAAATAGGACCGGGCAAATCTCTCTCAGGGTTTGTAAAACGTATTGGCAAAGCTATGGGCAAGGAAGTAAAGGCCTTGAGTGTCAATGACGTGGTTTCTTTTGAAGAAACTATAAACTATATCAAGGGAGGGGAAGAAGATGAGCCTAAATAATAAAGTAGCCTTAATAACTGGAGGATCAAGAGGTATAGGAAAAGAAATCGCCTTAGAGTTAGCAAAAAATGGTGTTAATATAGCAATCACTTATGTTAATAATCTAGAAAAAGCTAAAGGAGTACTAGATGATATAAAATCCTACGGAGTCAAGGCAGTTGCCATAAAGGCAAATGTGTCAGTAGAAGAAGATGTACTACGAATGATAAAGACCATAGAAGAAGAATTGGGCACTATAGACATTTTAGTAAACAATGCAGGAGTTACAAAAGATAATTTAATCATCAGGATGAAAGAAGAAGACTGGGATGAGGTAATGGATGTTAACCTAAAGGGGACATTTCTCTGCACTAAGGCAGTATCAAGAATAATGATGAAGAAAAAATATGGAAAGATAATAAACATTACTTCTGTAGTAGGAATAATAGGAAATGCTGGTCAAGGAAATTACAGTGCGTCCAAGGCTGGAGTCATTGGATTTACTAAATCTATGGCAAGAGAATTAGCAAGTCGTGGTATTAGAGTAAATGCCATAGCACCAGGCTTTATTGAAACAGATATGACAGATGTATTGAAGGACGAAATAAAAGAAGCTATGCTAAAATCCATACCCTTAAATAGCTTTGGAAATCCAAAAGATATTGCAAATTTAGTAGTATTTTTAGCCAGCGAAAGATCAGACTATATAATAGGCCAAGTAATAAACGTAGATGGCGGAATGATTATGACCTAACACAACGAACGACAGTGAGTTGATGTAGGTCAAACGCAATGAGCACCAAATTTGCACGACCATTAGGGAGTGAACAAATTTGAGTTGCGAAACTGCGTCGTAACTTTGAATCTTGAATTTAAATTTAAGGAGGAATATAAAAATGATATTTGAAAAAGTTGTAAATATAATAGCAGAACAATTAGGAGTAGATGATATAGAGAGCATAACTATGGAGACTTCTATTATGAAGGACTTAGAAGCAGATTCCTTAGATGCAGTAGAGATTATGATGGCACTAGAAGACGAATTTGGAATTACTGTGCCTGATGAAGATGCAGAGAAGTTTAAAAACATTGGAGATATAGTAGAATATGTAGAAGGAAAAACTGAATAGTACCTTAATATTGGAGGTAAAAAAATTGAAAAGAGTCGTAATAACGGGATTAGGTGCTATAACACCTATAGGCATAGGGAAGGAAAGTTTCTGGAATTCTCTAATACAAGGAAAATCAGGAGTTGGGCTTATAACTAGATTTGATACAGCAGATTTTGACACAAAGATAGGTGCTGAGGTTAAGGACTTTAGTCCATCTGATTATATGGATAAGAAGGAAGCTAAAAGGATGGATAGATTTACTCAATATGCAGTAGTAGGTGCAAAGCTAGCCTTAGAAGATGGAAAAATAGACTTAGATAAATTAAACTTAGATAAAGTTGGTGTTGTAATCGGAATTGGTATCGGTGGCATGGAGACTATGGGAACTGAATTTTCAAAGCTAGAAGATAGAGGACCAAGTAGAGTTAGTCCTTTATATATACCAATGATGATATCAAATATGGCACCTGGACAAATATCTATGACCTTTGGATTCAGAGGTCCAACTATGACAATAACCACAGCCTGTGCATCAGGCACCCATGCTATAGGGGAAGCTTTTAGGATGATAAAATCAGGTAATGCGGATATGATAGTAACAGGTGGAGCAGAAGCGTCTATAACACCTATTTCATTAGCAGGTTTTTGTTCAATGAAAGCTCTTTCAACTAGAAATGATGATCCTATAAAGGCATCACGTCCTTTTGATAAGGAGAGAGATGGATTTGTAATGGGAGAAGGAGCAGGTATATTGATTTTAGAAGAGCTAAATCATGCATTAGCTAGGGGAGCAAGTATATATGGTGAAATCGTAGGATATGGTTCTACCTCAGATGCTTTTCATATAACTCAGCCAGATCCAGAGGCAAAGGGAGCATCAAGAGCTATGGAAATGGCACTTAACGAAGCAGAGGCTGATTACCATGATATAGAATATATAAATGCCCATGGTACATCTACGTATTTCAATGACAAACTAGAAACTCTAGCAATAAAAAATGTTTTCAAAGAACATGCAAAGAATATAAATATTAGCTCAACAAAATCAATGACAGGTCATTTACTAGGAGCTGCCGGTGGAATAGAGGCTATAGCAGCTATTATGGCAATAAAGGAAGGGATAATTCCTCCAACTATAAACTATGACAATCCAGATGAGGAATGTGACTTAAACTACACACCAAATAAAGCAGTAAAAAGAGATATAAACTATGCTCTATCAAATTCATTAGGATTTGGTGGACATAATGCAACGGTATTATTTAAAAAATATATAGGTTAGAATGAAAGGACTTTGAGAGATCAAAGTCCTTTTAATTTTAAGGTAAATTACATAAAAACTGTAAGTTTCTACGAAAATATATATAAGTTTCAACAAGTGCCAAAATACAGGATACTTATATGATAAGATCGCATTACTAAAAGTAAAACGGAAAATAATAGGGGGATGATATTTTAAGAAAGGCATTTTTCTATATCATTAGCATTAAGCCTTAGAGAAATAACATTAATTATATCTATATCAATTTTTATATTAAGTTTGATAACTGATAATTATAGACTAGATAAATTATAACAAACATTATGTATTGAGAATCAAATTTCTATATATCTAAAATAGGGGGTGATACTAATGAGAGTATTGGATGATAAATGACAGTTATTTATTAGTTATGTTTCTAGATTTATAAATTGATATTTTGAAAGGGGATTGGGATTATGAAAAAAAGTTTTTTTATTAGTTTGTTAATTTTATGTCTTTTAGTAGCAAATACAGTTGTATTCGCTACTGAGAACAAAACAAATGTTGGCCTTTCTACAATAAAACCATATGAAAGTGAAATTACAATTAGTGGTACTAAAGTTCCTACATCAACGTGGAATATAGCTACTGAAGGTATTTATGAATTTGCAGGTCAAGCAGCATATGAAACTTTATACACAGAATATCTAATAACGGGGAAAACATCTTATGATATTAGTGTTTATAATAAGAAAGGCTATTTAGATTATTTAAATATTGAAGTTTTTAAAAAGAAATTTGGATTTGATGAATCTTTAAAAACACAAAGTATACAGGGGCAAACCACAAAGAACTTTTCTGTTTCTAATTTAAAAACTAGTGATAAAATATATATAGCTTTTTATGTCCCAGTACATGCTAATGGAAGTATAAAATAAACAATAAATAAAGAGATATTAAGTCTTTATGAAATACAGGAAACCTTATATATTAAGTCTAATTTTAACTAACTTTTATATAAGGTTTCTTTATATAACATTAAATAAATGATTCTATAAATAAGAGAGGTTTTACTATATTAACTATATTTTGAAAGGATATTATAAAATGACAAATACAATATTAAAAAGAAGAAATACAACATTTAAAATGACAAGTACTATGTTGAAAATTTTTGCAATGTTATTTATGTTATTTGATCACATTTGGATCTTTATTCCTAATATTCCTTACTTCTTTCATTGGATTGGAAGACTTTCTGCACCAATTTTTATATACTGTTGTGTTTTGGGATTTATTAACACAAAAGATAAGAAGAAATATATTATAAGGTTATACGTTTTTAGCTTAATAATGGGTATAGAAAATTATCTTTTGGATATAAATTTTAATTTTATAAGAACGCTCTTCTTAACTTCTATAATTCTTTTCATTGTTGAAAAGCTTAAATGTAGAGAGAAGAATTCAAAATTATATTTATTTCTTTTTATATTTTGGCAGATAATAACTTCATTACTTATTACTTTTTTAGTATTTAATTCAAATCTAACTGAAAAAAGTCTATATATGATTGTTACCGTATTATTTAATATATTTAATCTTGATGGTGGAATATTATTTATTCTTTTAGGTGTAGCAATGTTTGTTTTCAAAGATTCAAATGAAAAGCTTCTAATATCATTTATATTAATTACATGTATTTTTGTTGCTTTGTTTAATACTAACTTATTGTCAAGAGTTTCTAGTTTATTAGGTCTACGTGGTAAATATGCTGCAATATTTAATTCTATCTTTAACCTTTTATTTCAGGCTCATCCTTCTGTTGCAAATGCAGATTTGTTTTATGGCAATCCCCAGTGGATGATGATTTTTTCACTGATATTTATTTTTATGTATAATGGAGAGAAAGGAAAAGGGTTTAAATATTTATTTTATATCTTTTATCCATTACATATAGCTATACTATTTTTTATGCAATCTATATTATTTTAAATTTAAGTTCAAATGTAGCCGTAAACATTGTCTAAAATTAATACAATAAAATTGAAGTTAAATAAATGTTAAAATGGTTTAAAATAGAATTAGGGAGATAGAAAATCTATCTCCTTGTTTC
Organism: uncultured Tissierella sp.; assembly: GCF_902479755.1. Taxonomy (NCBI): domain Bacteria; kingdom Bacillati; phylum Bacillota; class Tissierellia; order Tissierellales; family Tissierellaceae; genus Tissierella; species uncultured Tissierella sp. The sequence continues at coordinate 12,320 of NZ_CABSQO010000002.1, forward strand.
GATTAGACAATTATATAAGATTATAGTAAAATAAAGTCAAAAATATATTGCACAAATTGGAAATTGCTAATAACCTAATATTTAACCTTGGGGAAGGTGATATTCAATGTTAAGAATAGCCATATGTGATGATGAAAAATCAATATGTAATCAATTAGAAGAAATTTTAGAGAAACTTGGAAGAGAATTTCTAGAGGATATACAAATAGATATTTTTTACTCTGGGGAGGAATTATGTCAATACTTAGCTGTAAATAATTATTTTGATATTATTTTTCTTGATATTGAACTAAAAATAATGAACGGTGTAGAAGTAGGACAAGTAATAAGGGATAGGATGTTAAATGAAACTACCCAGATCATTTATATCTCAGGTAAAGAATCTTATGCAATGGAGCTCTTTAAGATAAGACCATTAGATTTTATTATTAAACCTTTCAACTATGAGAAGATAAAGGAAATATTCAAGATTGCATTGAGAATTATTCAAAAAAATGAAAATATTTTTCAATATAAAATTGGACATACAACTTATAATGTATTAATAAAAAATATTTTGTATTTTGAAAGTAGAAATAGAGAAATCATAATTCATGAAATAAATGGTACAGAAGTATTTTATGGAAAATTGAAAGATGTGTATGAAAGCTTAAGGCGATTCAAATTTATTCAGATTCATAAATCCTATTTAGTTAATTACAATCATGTTATTAAACTTGAATATCATCAAGTTACTATGTCTAGCAAGGTGATACTGCCTATTAGCCAAGCAAATAGAAAGCGGATAAGAGAATTACAACTAGAACTAGAGAGGGATAGAATATGGGGTTAAATATCCATGATTATGTTTACTTAATAACTAGTATTTTTGGAACATATACTATTTATAAATTTATGGAGGTATTTTTTGATACCAGTAAAACAAATAAAAAGGTGGAGTTTTTTTCTTATATAATTTATTTTGTATTAATTAGTGTAATATATTTAGCTTTAAATATTCCTATATTAAATTTGATATCGAATATATTGCTTTATTTTGCATTATCCTTTAATTACAAAGCATCATTAAAGAGTAGAATTATTTCTGTTTTATTTATTTATATGATTTTGATATCCATAGAAAGTACAATTGTCTTGTTATCGGGATTTGTCTATACTCATGGTCTTAATAGAAATCCACTATATTCATCAATAATCGGAATGATTACTATTAAAGTAGTTTCATATATGGTTGCGCTGATAATGGGAGGCTATAAAAACATAAAAAAAGGCACAGATATTCCGAGTATTTACTGGATATCTATATTCTTAATACCATTGGGAAGCTTGTATATTATCTTAACTCTTTTACAGAATTTTAATCTAAATATTTATATCGTTACAAGTTGTATTATTATACTGTTTTTAATAAATATAATTGTTTTTTATTTATATGATACTTTAAGCAAAGTATTTAAAGATACAATTGAAAAATTAGCATTAGAAGAACAAAACAAATATTACCAAAGGCAGCTTGAGATTATAGATAATTCTTATAATAATATCAAGTTTGTACGCCATGATATGCAGAATCATTTAACAGCTCTAAGAGGATATATAGAAAAAGAGGAAAAAGAAAAGGCTATTAATTACATCTCTGAGATCAATGATATTACTTGTGAAAAGAAAGAACTTTCCAGCTCTGGAAATATAAATATAGATAGCATTCTAAACTATAAATTACAAGAAGCACAATCAAAAGGAATTTTAATATCACTAGAATTGAAGGTTCCTTACAAGCTTAATATATCTTCCCTCGACACAGTAGTAATTTTAGGAAATTTATTAGATAATGCTATAGAGGCTAGTTCTAAAGTTAAAAATGATAAAAAAATTGATATTAAAATTAAATATAAAAATAGTATATTGTTTATTTATATTAGCAATACCTTCAATGGTTCCATTATTTATGAAGGCGAGAAAATAAGAACAACTAAAGAGGATAAAGGAAATCATGGCATAGGGTTAGTTAATATAGAAAATATCCTAAAGAAATATAACGGGACTATGAAAATATATCATACTGAAAATAAGTTTAATGTTGATATATTGATGTATATTGATTAAAAACTTTAAGTTTCTACAAAAATACATATAAATTTCAACAACTTCTAAAATGTGACATATTTAATATGATAATATAAATTTAACAGAAATAGAAAATAACAGGGGGGACGATCTATTTGAAAAAAGTTATATTAAAATTTAGTGGAATTATTGCAAGTTTGGCATTGATGGTAACATCTATGAATGTAAATTCAACATGTATATACCTTGCATATCAACCTGAGTTACCAAAAAGTGCAGAAAAGTTACGTAAGAATTAGTAATGAATAGCATATTAGAAAGACTAACAAATCATTTTGTTGTAAACGAGGTAATAAGAGATGAAGATAGGGAGATTTACTATTATGGGTTATATCAGGGATTTTTAATTATAGTAAATATTATAACAGCAATTATAATAGGGGTCATATTTAGGATGGTTTGGCAAAGTATTCTATTCATGCTAGCATATGTTCCTTTACGAACATATGGAGGAGGATACCATGCTAAAACTGAAGGGAGGTGCTATTTGATTTCTATAGCTTTAGCTTCAGGAGTACTTTTAGCAATCAAGTTTATTCTAATGACAGATTTGAATATTCTAGGTTTAACTGGAATGGGAGGAATTATAATTTTTGGACTAGCACCCATAGAAGATAGTAATAAACCTTTGAATCAAGTGGAAAAGAGAGTGTTTAGAATAAGGACAAGGGTTGTTTTAACTTTACAAGTACTAATTGTTATATTAACAAATGCATTGGATTTTAAAGAGATAGCATTGGTTATATCTATATCAATTTTTACATTAAGTTTGATGTTGATTCTAGGGAAAATAAGAATTACAGACTAAATAAATTATAATAGACATTATGTATTGAGAAGTAAATTTTTATATGTTTAAATAAGAAGTGATATCAATAAGAATATTTGATAATAATAGACAGCTATTTATCAGTTATATTGGCAGGTTTATAAACTGATATTTTGAAAAGGGATTAGTGGTAAAGAAATTTAAATTAGTTTTTTAATTTTATGTTTTTAAGTGTGAGGACCTATGACAAACCAAACATGGTGGGTTATATATTTGATTTTAACAAAGAAAAAGTTGAAGCTTTGAATACAGTGTTTACAAGCATTATGAGTTATGATACGCACTAACATCTATATATGGAGGTGATTCTGATGAAAAGTTAAGAGAACGCCATCGGAATCAAGCTGTTTAGATGAGTCTTGGGTTTTAAATATAAGGAGGTTATTTAATGAAGCCAATGAGAGTATTTTGTATAATGCTTATATCTACTATATTATTGTCATTTTCTAGCTTGCCGATATTTGCTGAGAGTATAGCGGATAGTGAGGATATCTTTATAATGAGTAACTATGAAGATGAGTATACAAATGATGTACATGAAGAAAATGGATGGGGTATAGTAGTTTTTTCTGAAGAAGGTGAAACAGTTATTGAATTTATTATTGATGTTCCTGATTTCGAGGAAGACCTTATATCAGAAATAGTGGGGAAAATGATTTTTGAAGAATCAAATCAAAAAAATGGTGAAGAACCTAGCTATCAAGAGGTAAAGCCTAGTGGCATCACTTGTTGTGACAGAACAAGTTGGAGACGCTATAAACTTGAAGTTCATTCGAGAACAAGTCCTACTTGTTATGTAGATGTTTATGATTTTTTCGTTTGTGATAATTGCGGAGCATCCTATAGAGAATATAAAGAATCATATTCTCATTTACGTGCAAATTGTCCATATTAATAAAATGTAATATGAATTAAGAACAATTATTATTGAGATATCTCTTAATATATAAAGGACTTTGAATCTATTTTCAAAGTCCTTTTATCTTGATATTTTATCCTAGAAAAATTCATCCTTAATTAGAAATCTTATTTATTATATCTTAACTTCCTGCCAAGCAGAAAAGGATAGTGTAACCATATTAGAAAATAAGAAAACAATAATCTAGAAAATGAATTTATAGTAAATATTACTGTTAATAGAATAAATAAATTGGTTGATTTTTATTACCTAAAATTGAAGAACCAATATTAAGTCAATATTAAGAGATATATTATTGAATAAAATTATTTTATTTATATATCTTAAACGAAAGGCTTTGGAAATCATTCCAAAGCCTTTTGCTGTATAAAAAAACTTGTCTATCACAAATACTATGCTATACTAAAAGAAGATAATATACTGGAGTGATATTATGGTATTTAATATTCCAATATATGTGGAAATAATCATAGATAGACTTGAAGAAAAAGGTTTTGATGCATATATAGTAGGAGGATCTGTTAGAGATATATTAATAGGAAGAGATCCATCTGATTTTGATGTGACTACAGATGCTTTGCCAGAGGAAATAGAAGAAATATTTAAAGACTTTACAACATTGGAAGTGGGGAAAAAATTTGGTACAGTAGTTGTAGTACAGGATGAAGGAATTGTAGAAGTAACTACCTTTAGAGCTGATGGAGAATACATAGATGGAAGAAGACCAGAAAAGGTATATTTTTCAAAAAATATTCTCGATGATTTATCTCGTAGGGATTTCACTATCAATGCTATGGCATATAATAAGAAGATAGGGGTCATAGATTATTTTAATGGAAAAGAAGATTTAGAGAAAAAGACAATAAGAGCTGTAGGGAATCCTCATGAGAGAATGAGAGAAGATTATTTAAGAATTATGAGAGCCATAAGGTTTGCAGCACAACTAGAATTCTCCATTGATGATTCTACCTTTGAATCATGCAAACTATATAGTGAACATATAGCTACCATTAGCATAGAAAGAATTAGGGAAGAATTTTTCAAGATACTATTATCAAAAACACCTTCCTATGGAATTAGATTAATGAAGGATACAGGGATACTTGATATAATATTGCCTGAAATGATAAAAGCAATAGGATTTGATCAGCATAATCCACATCATGATAAGGATGTATTTGAGCATATATTATGTGTATTAGATAAAACATCACCTACTTTACATCTAAGACTTGCAGCTTTATTTCACGATATAGGAAAACCACATACCTTAACTATAGACGAAAAAGGTATAGGACATTTCTATGGTCATGATAAGCTAGGAGCTAAAATGGCTAAAGAAATATTACAAAGATGGAAGGCTCCAAATGAATTGGTTGAAAAAGTTAGACTGCTAATATATAAACATATGACTCAGCATGCTAATCTAAAGGAAAAAGGACTAAAAAAGTTATTATCTATTTTTGGAAAAGATGAGATATTTACTTTATTAGAATTACAGAAGGCTGATAGGTCTTGTTCAAATGAAGAGGCTGATATAAAAGATTTATTAGAAAGAGAAGAAAAAATAAAGGATATTATAGAAAACAAAGAAGTATACGAAAAAAATCAATTAGCAATTAATGGCTATGATGTGATAGAATTAGGGTATAAACAAGGAAAAATAATAGGTGAAATTTTAGATTATTTGTTAGAAAAAGTATTAGAAAAACCTGAGTTAAATGATAAGAAAAAATTGATAGAAATCATAAAAGAAAAATTTAAACTTAATTAATGGTGAAAAGTGAATAGTTTTATGTCAGATTTTTAGGTCTTAAGGCTTTTGACTATTAGTTATTAACTATTAGCTATTCACTGAATTTAAAGTTGGGAGTGTTAATTAAAATGGGAAAATTATTTGGTACAGATGGCATTAGAGGAATTGCAAACAAGGATTTAACCCCGGAGATGGCATTTAATGTAGGTAGGGCAGGGGCTTATATATTATCTAAGGGAAGCAAAGGTAAAATAGTAGTAGGTAAAGATACAAGGGCTTCAGGAGATATGCTAGAAGCTGCTATAACAGCAGGAATTTGTTCTATGGGGCTAGATGTAATATCTGTAGGCATCATACCTACTCCAGCTGTAGCATATTTAACTCGAAAATATGAAGCACTAGCAGGTATAGTTATATCTGCATCACATAACCCTGGAGAGTATAATGGAATTAAATTCTTTGACTATCAAGGATTTAAATTGCCAGATGGAGTAGAGGACGAAATAGAAGATATTATATTAAACAAAAAAGAATTAGAGATTAGACCTGTAGGAGATAAGATAGGTAAAGTAATCGCCGAAGAAAATGGTAGCAAGGATTATATAGATTACCTAATTTCCACAGTAAATATAGATTTAAATGGAGTTAAGATAGCAATGGATTGTGGTCATGGTGCATTATATAAAATCGCTCCAGAAATCATTAGAAAACTTGGAGGAGAAGTAATAGTTATAAATACAGATCCAACAGGAATGAATATAAATGACGACTGTGGTTCAACTAATCCAAAGATGATTCAGGAATTGGTATTAAAAGAGAAGGCAGATATTGGCATATCTTTTGACGGAGATGGAGACCGAATAATAGCTGTAGATGAGTTAGGAAATATACTTGATGGAGATCATATATTGTCTATTTGTGGTTCTTATCTCTACAAAAAAGGGAAACTAAAGAATAACACTGTAGTAGGTACAATTATGACCAATATGGGTCTAGATATGTTTCTAAAAGAAAATGATATAAACATTGTGAAAACTGCAGTTGGAGATAGATATATATTAGAAGAAATGGTTCGTTCAGGCTATGTACTAGGAGGAGAGCAATCAGGTCATATAATTTTCTTAGATTATAATACTACAGGTGATGGTTTGGCTACAGGGCTTCATTTGCTTGAAGTAATGAAAGAATCTAAAAGAGCTATGTCCGAACTTAATAATTTAATGACAAATTTCCCGCAGGTTCTTGTTAATGCCAAAGTTAAGAATGAATTAAAGTATAAGTATAATGAAAATGAAGAAATAATGAAAGAGATAAAAAAAGTTGAAGAGATTTTTCATGGGCAAGGTAGGGTTGTTATAAGGCCTTCAGGTACAGAACCTTTAGTTAGGGTGATGATTGAAGCGAAAGAAGATATTGGATTATTAAAAATTGCATCTGATTTAGCTAAATTTATTGAAGATAGAATAGGAATTAACTCTTAATAAAATACTTTATGAGGTGATGAGATGAATTACAAAATCGTAGCAGACAGTAGCTGTGATTTAAACGAAGCATTAAAAGAGCAGCTCAACATTAAACTAGTTCCATTTAAAATAGATGTAGATGATAAGAAATTTATAGATGATGAAGAAATGAATACGATGGAACTAATAGATGCAATGAAGAATAGTCCAAATCCAGTTAGAACTTCATGCCCTTCACCAGGAGATTTTGTATCTGAGTATAGAAAGGCCGATAATATATTTGCGGTTACAATATCAGGACAATTAAGTGGCACATATAATTCTGCAGTATTAGCAAAAGATATGATACAGGAAGAAGAGCCTGAAAAATTTGTTCATGTTTTTGATTCAAGGTCAGCTAGTATTGGAGAAACCTTAGTAGCCATGAAGATACAAGAATTAATAGAAAAGCAACTAAATAATTTTGAAATAGTTGAAAAGGTAGAAAGTTATATTAATGGAATGAAAACATTTTTTATTTTGGAAAGTCTAGATAACTTAATAAAGAATGGAAGAATTTCTAGGACAAAGGGATTAATAGCTAATGTATTAAATTTAAAACCTATAATGGGATCTACTGATAACGGAGAAATAAAGCTTGTTGAAAATGTAAGGGGAACTAAAAAGGCATTTAAAAGATTAATTGAAATAATTGGAGAAACTGGGGAAAAATTTGAAGAGAAGATTCTAGCTATTTCTCATGTTAATGCTTTTGAGAGAGCGCAAGAGTTAAAAAATGAGATTCAGGATAAATATAATTTTAAAGATATTATTCTAGTTAAAACAGCAGGACTTAGTACTGCATATGCAAACGATGGAGGAATTATTTTAGTTTTTTAAAGACAATAGAAAATCTTTTTTAAGATAAAAAAATATATTGACAAGTACAAATGGCATGTTATAATAATAAAGTAAGTAAAAATTACTTTATTCATGCGGGAGTGGCGGAACTGGCAGACGCGCTAGACTTAGGATCTAGTGTCATTGACGTGGGGGTTCAAGTCCTCTTTCCCGCACCATGTTTAAACCAGTGGATTTGTACCATTGGTTTTTTTACTATGTTTTGTTATATATAATATTGGATATTATTATTTGTTATGTTATAATTTTATGATATAATAGATTAGCTAAAAATGGATAAATAGATAGGGGAGGAAATTGCAAATGAAGGCGATTCTAGAAAAAAAAGAAAACAATAAAGCTACTTTTACTTTTGAAATATCAGAGAGAAATTTCGAAGAAGCATTACAAAAAGCATATTTACAAAATAGAGGAAAATTTAATATTCCAGGATTTAGAAAAGGAAAAGTTCCAAGAAAAATTATTGAAATGAACTATGGAGCAGAAATTTTCTATGAAGAAGCTATTAATATAATTTTACCAAATGCCTACAATGATGCAGTTGAAGAATTGGGATTAGAGCCAGTAGATCAACCAGAAGTACACATTGAAGAAATTGAAAAAAGTAAACCGATAATTGTTAAAATAGAAGTAGCAGTAAAACCAGAAGTAGTTCTTGGAGATTACAAAAGTATAGAAATTGAAAAAGTAGAGTATAATGTAACAGACGAGCATGTAGAAGACGAACTAAAATCAGTTCAAGAAATGAACGGAAGAATAATTGATGCAGGAGATAGAGTGGTTAAAGTTGGAGATATTTTAACTATCGATTATGCAGGATATGTTGATGGAGCTCAATTTGATGGTGGAACTGCTGAAGGTCAAACTTTAGAAATAGGTTCAGGGAGATTTATTCCAGGTTTTGAAGAACAATTAGTGGGTAAAAATAAAAGTGAAGAAGTAGATGTAGTTGTGACTTTCCCAGAAGAATATCATGCTGAAGATTTAAAAGGTAAAGAAGCTACTTTTAAGGTAACAATTCATGAAATAAAGGAGAAAGAATTACCAGAATTGGATGACGAATTTGCAAAAGATGTATCTGAATTTGATACTATAGAAGAATATAAAAATAGTATTAGAGAAAAACTAGAAGAAGAATTTAAAAACAAAGAAGAAGTAGAAAATGAAAATAACTTGATAGAGAAAGTAATAGAAATCTGTGAAGTGGATATACCAGAAGTTATGATAGATTCTCAATTAGAAAATGAATTAGGAGAATTTGATTATAGAATGAGAATGCAAGGTATTAACTTAGAGCAATACCTACAAATAACTAATTCAACAGAAGAAAGCTTAAAAGAGCAGCTAAGACCTATGGCAGAGAAGAGAGTTAGAGGAGACATAATTCTTGAAGCTATTGGCAAGGCTGAGAATATAGAAGTAACAGAAGAAGATATAGATAAAGAATTAGAAAAAATGGCAGATTCTTACAAACAAGAAAATAAAGAACAGTTTATTAAAGATATGAGAAGAGGAGATTTATCCTTCTTAGAGACAGCTATTACAAATCAAAAGGTTATTGAGTTATTAAAGGCAAATGCTAAATTCAAATAATTATTGGAGGGATGTAAAATGGCTTTAGTTCCTATGGTTGTAGAACAAACAAACAGAGGAGAAAGATCCTATGATATTTACTCTAGATTATTAAAAGAAAGAATAGTATTTTTAGGTGATGAAGTTAATGATGTTACTGCAAATTTAGTAGTAGCTCAATTGTTATTCCTTGAATCAGAAGATCCAGATAAAGATATTCAACTTTATATAAATAGTCCAGGTGGCTCAGTAAGTGCAGGGTTTGCTATATTTGATACTATGCAATATATTAAACCAGATGTATCAACTATCTGTATGGGTATGGCAGCTAGTATGGGTGCTTTCTTGCTTGCTGCTGGTACAAAGGGAAAGAGATTTGCATTACCTAATGCTGATATTATGATACATCAACCTTTAGGTGGAGCTAAAGGTCAGGCAGAGGACATTAGAATTCAAGCAGAAAAGATAATTGAGATAAGAGAAAGAATCAATAAAATATTAGCTGAAAGAACTGGTCAGCCGCTAGAAAAGGTATCTAGAGATACAGACAGAGATTATTATATGACAGCTGAAGAAGCTAAGGAATATGGTATAATAGATGCTGTAATATCAAGAAAATAAATTAAGTGAGGTGTCATCGTGGCTAAATATGATGAAAAACAGCTTCGTTGCTCTTTTTGTGGAAAGCCACAGGAACAAGTTAGGAGACTTATTGCTGGACCCAATGTTTATATATGTAATGAATGTATAGAGCTATGTCAGGAGATAATTGAAGAAGAATTTATCGATAACTTCGATTATGAGATACAAGACTTACCTAAGCCTATTGTTATAAAAGAGACTCTAGATGATTATGTTATAAAACAAGAAAGGGCCAAAAGAGCTTTAGCTGTAGCAGTTTATAATCATTACAAGCGAATAAATAAAAAACCAACAAAAAATAATGATATTGAACTTCAAAAGAGTAATATTGTTATGTTGGGGCCTACGGGTTCAGGGAAAACTCTGCTTGCTCAAACCTTAGCAAAGATACTGAATGTACCCTTTGCTATAGCAGATGCCACTTCTTTAACAGAAGCTGGATATGTGGGTGAAGATGTTGAAAATATAATATTAAAACTTATTCAAGCAGCAGATTATGACATTGAAAGAGCTGAAAAAGGGATAATATATATAGATGAGATAGACAAAGTGGCTAGAAAAACTGAAAACCCGTCTATTACAAGAGATGTAAGCGGTGAAGGTGTGCAGCAAGCATTATTAAAGATTCTTGAGGGAACTGTTGCAAATGTTCCGCCTCAAGGAGGAAGAAAACATCCACATCAAGAGTTTATTCAAGTGGATACAACTAATATATTATTTATAGTTGGAGGAGCTTTTGATGGATTAGATAAGATAATTCAAAATCGTGTAGGTAAAAAATCTATGGGATTTGGAGCAGAAGTATCATCTCAAAAGGATGTAAAAATTGGAGAACTTTTAAAATACTTACAGCCTGAAGATCTTCTGAAATTTGGATTGATTCCAGAGTTTGTTGGAAGGCTACCTGTTATGGTTACTCTAGAAGAACTAGATGAGGAATCATTAGTTAAAATCCTTACAGAACCAAAAAATGCTCTTATAAAACAATATAAAGAGTTGTTTTCAATGGATGGGGTAGATCTTGAGTTTGAAGATGGGGCTCTTCTTTCCATAGCTAAAAAGGCAATCGAAAGAAAAACAGGCGCAAGAGGACTTAGAAGTATAATAGAAGAAACCTTGCTAGATATTATGTATGAACTCCCTTCAAGAGATGATATAGAGAAATGTGTTATAACAAAAGAAACAATAGAAAACAAGGTAGAGCCTACTTTGGTACTCTCAGATAGAAAAAAGAAAAGTAGGTCTAAGAAAACTAGTAACAAGGAATCTGCATCTTAAAGGCTCACATTTGTGGGCTTTTCCTTGTATTTAGAGATTTAATTACTATTGACGTACATAGGGAGGGATAAACAAGGATGAAACATTATGAAGTACAGAATAGAACCCTACCACTAATACCTTTGAGAGGAATATCAGTATTTCCTCATATGGTTGTTCATTTTGATGTTGGGAGAGAAAAATCTATTAGTGCCTTAGAAAAGGCAATGTTAGATGATGCTTCTATATTATTATGTACTCAGAAAGATCAAAAGGTTAATGAACCAACTGTAGAGGATTTTTACCATGTAGGTACTGTGGCTAAGGTTAAGCAGATGCTAAAATTACCTGGTGGTAGTATTAGAGTATTAGTCGAAGGTATGAATAGAGGTAGAGTTACTAATATAGTCCAAGAAGAACCATACTTCGTAGCTGATGTGGAGGAATTATCCTATGATGAAGAGGATATAAAAAAAGATATAGATTTAGAAGCAGCTATGAGGCTTGTAATAAATGACTTTGAAGAATATCTTTCTTTTAATGATAGAGTTTCTTCTGATGTTTTAGTTACTATTTCAGATATTGAAGATCCAGGTAGATTGGCAGATGTTATAGCATCTTATATATATTTAAAGATAGAAGATGATCAAAAAATATTAGAAACTTTTGATTTTTATGAAAGATTAGAATTTCTTCATATAATATTACAAGAGGAAATAGAGGTATTAAAAATCGAAGATAAAATAAATCAGAGGGTAAAGAAACAAATAAATAAGGTTCAAAAAGAATATTATCTTAAAGAACAAATTAAAGCGATTCAAAAAGAATTAGGTCAAGACGATGATACTATGGCAGAAGTAGAAGAATATGAGGAGAAGATAGAAAAGATAAAAATGCCTAAGGAAGTAAAAGAAAAGGCAATGAAGGAAGTTGAGAGACTTACAAAACTATCATCTCATTCACCAGAAACAGGAGTAATTAGAACCTATTTAGATTGGATAATAGATTTACCTTGGGATAAAGAGACAAAAGACAAGATAGATATTAAGAAATCAAGAGATATATTAAATGATGAACACTATGGACTTGTAGATGTAAAGGAAAGGATATTGGAGTTTATAGCTATAAGGAAGTTAACTAATAGTATGAAAGGCCCTATAATTTGTTTAGTAGGACCTCCAGGAGTAGGTAAGACTTCTATTGCAAGATCTATAGCTAAATCTCTTAATAGAAAGTTTGTTAGAATGTCCTTAGGAGGCGTAAGGGATGAAGCCGAAATAAGAGGACACAGAAGAACCTATATAGGTTCTATGCCAGGAAGTATAATTAATTCCATGAAAAAGGCAGGGACTAAAAACCCAGTGTTCTTATTTGATGAAATAGATAAATTAGGTAGTGATTATAGAGGAGATCCTTCTAGTGCTTTGCTTGAGGTACTAGATCCAGAGCAAAATGTTACATTTACAGATCACTATTTAGATGTACCATTTGACCTATCTAAAGTGTTATTTGTAACTACGGCAAATACTACAGCTACTATACCAGCACCACTTTTAGACAGAATGGAAGTAATAAGAATATCTGGTTACACAGAAGAAGAAAAAGTACAAATAGCTATGAATCATTTACTTCCAAAACAGTTAAAAGAACATGGTCTAAAAGAAGATAATCTAATGGTATCAGAATCTGCTATAAGAGGTATAATCAATAATTATACTAGAGAAGCAGGAGTACGAAATTTAGAAAGAAACATAGCTAATGTTTGTAGAAAAGCAGCTAAAAAAATAGTTGAAAAAAATCTAAAAACTGTAAGAATAAATAATGGAAATTTATCAAACTATTTGGGAGTTGAAAAGTATAGATTTGACACTTTAGGAGAAGAAAACCAAATTGGTGTAGCTAATGGTTTGGCTTGGACAGCAGTTGGTGGAGAAACTCTTTCTGTAGAAGTCAATACCATGAAGGGAACTGGGAAAATTCAATTAACTGGAAAGTTAGGAGAAGTTATGAAGGAATCAGCTATGGCAGGAATTAGTTATATCAGAGCCAACTCCAACCTATTGGGAATTGAAGCTGATTTCTATAAAGATATGGATATTCATATTCACGTACCAGAAGGAGCAATACCTAAAGATGGACCATCAGCAGGTATTACTATTGCTACAGCAGTTATTTCAGCACTATCTAATACTCCAATTAGTAGAGAAGTAGCTATGACGGGAGAAATAACTTTAAGGGGTAGAGCTTTACCAGTAGGAGGAATCAAAGAAAAGGTGCTGGCAGCAAATAGAATGGGGATAAAGAAAGTATTGCTACCCATTGAAAATGAAAAAGATTTAGAAGAGATTCCAGATAAAATAAGAAAGAAAATGACTTTTGTTCTAGTAAAATCCATGGATGAAGTATTAGAACATGCATTGATAAAGAGGAATGATATAGATGAAAATAATTAAATCTGACTTACATGCTATTGCAGTAGGGCCTAAACAATATCCACAGGATGAGCTTCCAGAAATAGCATTTGCAGGTAGATCTAATGTTGGAAAATCATCTTTCATAAACTCAATGATTGACAGGGCAAATTTAGCTAGAACTTCTGGTAAGCCTGGTAAAACAAGGACAATTAATTTCTATATTATCAACGATAGCTTTAGATTCGTAGACCTTCCAGGCTATGGGTATGCTATAGCTTCTAAAACTGAGAAGGAAAAATGGGGAGAAATAATAGAAAGATATCTTACAGATAGAAAGAACTTAAAAGAGGTAATATTAATTGTAGATATACGACATGAGCCAACAGACCAAGATCTTATGATGTATCAATGGATAAAATCCTTCGGTTATACAGGAATAGTTATAGCAACTAAGGCAGATAAGATATCAAAGGGAAATTGGAAAAAGCATGTAAATATAATAAAGAAGAAACTAGAAATAAAAGATATAAACCTCATTATACCTTATTCATCTGAAAAGAAGATAAATAAAGATAAAGTTTGGGAAGTGTTTCAAGGAATATTACAGCAGTAGATAAGGCTCACTGTTTAATTGAAAAGACAAAGACCAGTAGTTTTTCACTACTGGTCTTTATGTAGAGGACCGCTATATTGTGTCCTTCTTACTATTCTTTTGAAAATTGATCCTTATCAGCACCACAAACTGGACAAACCCAATCTGCTGGTAGATCTTCAAAAGCTGTTCCTGGAGCTATTCCGTTATCTGGATCTCCTTCAGCTGGATCATATACATAACCGCATGGATCACATACCCATCTTTCCATTTACATTCTCCTTTCTATTGTGTAATCATATAGATGATACCCAGAAAAGATAATAATAAACTTAAAAATTTATGTAAGAAAATAATTATTTTAAGCAACTGTACAAATAGGTTAGACTGACAAAAATATGGGTAAAATAGAAATATATTAAAAGAACATAATAATATAATTAGATGGAAGTGATGACAGTGGATTTTAAGTATAGCGGAACAGTATGCTCTGACTTAGATATGATAAAAAACTTTGTGGATGATATTTTAAAGAAACTTAATCATATAATAGAAAACAGTGATATAATGTTTGACATAAGGTTGATACTCAATGAACTTGTTATTAATGGCGTCCTGCATGGAAATGATTGTGTTAATACAAAATGCGTCAAACTATCATTAGAAGTAGATAAAAATAAGATAATAATTCAAGTGGAAGACGAGGGAAGAGGTATAGATTATGATTTAAAATCCTATGATCCTAGTGATTTAAAATGCTGTGGTAGAGGATTGGTCATTGTTAATGGTCTTTCAGATGAATTTTATATACAGAAGAATAAAGTAACTGCGGTAAAACATATAAATTAGGGGGTGCGATTGTGAAGAAAGTATCAATTCTTTTATTAACTGCTATGGTGATTATTAGTGGACTGATACCTAGCAGAGTTTATGGAGAAAATAATTATGACAAAAAACTAGAAGAAGCAATACTCAAATGCAAGAAACTATTTAATATTTCAGACAAGTATGATAAATTCACATCTGACGTAAGCTCATATGATGGAGTTACTAATTTTTATTTAAATTGGGTAGATTCTGGAGAAAAACTAGATACGATTAGCGTTAATATTGATAGTGATGGTAACATTATATTTTATGATAGCTACCCGCCAGTATACGAGGAGCCAAGTTCAAAATTACCTAATTACACGAAAGACGAAGCACAAAAATTTGCTATAGAGTTTATAGCTAAGGTAGACCCAGATATTGCAAAAGAAATTAAATTGATTCCAGAAAATTATCCAACGAGTTCTATGGATACTCAATACTATTTTAATTTTAAACGTTATGTAAATGACATACAATTCCCAGAGAATTCAGTTACCGTAAATGTGAATAAATATACTGGAGAGATTAGGCACTATTATGTTAGTTGGGATAGAAAAGCAGTGTTCCCTTCACCAGAAAAAGTAATAACCCTAGATAAGGGAAAGGAAGCATATAGAAGAGAAATAGGCATAAAACCAATATATAAGACTAATAATTACTATTATAGACCTATGCATATAAATGGAGAAGAAAAAGATTACTATTTAGCATATTCAATATTTGGACCAAGTAAGGGGATTGATGCTTTCACAGGTAAAAAAATAAATTTAAGTTATTATGGACCTTATTATGGAGCTGAAGAAAATGCGAAGGCCATGGATTCGGGAGCAGGACTTACTCCAGAAGAACAAGCATCTGTTGATAAATTATCAGGATTATTGGACGAAAAATCAGCAGAAAAAAAAGCCAGAGAAATATTAAATATAGACTCTAGTTATAAGTTAAATGGAAAAAATCTTTATAATAATTATAAAAATCCAGGGGATTTTAACTGGTATTTATATTTTAATAAAGAAATATCAAAGGATAATCTCTTGTATATGGATATAGGATTAGATGCCAAAACAGGAGAAATTATAAATTTTAATAAAGGAATAAACTATGGAGAGAATTCAAAGCCAAAGATAAGTAAAGATAAAGCTTTGGATATTGCAAAAGAATTCATAAAGAAAATGCAGCCAATTAAAGTAGATCAAATAGAGCTAATGGAAGACCAATATACAGAAGAAAATCAACTAACCTATAATTTCAATTTCATTAGAAAAGATGGAGATATATATGTTGAAAATGATAGAATTCATGTAGGAGTAGATGGAGTTGGAGCAGAAGTATATTCTTATAATTTAGATTGGTTCAAAGGTAACCTTCCACCAAAGGACAAACTTATTCCGATAGATGATGCCTATGAAATCTTATGGGATAAGATTGGCTTGGAGTTAATGTATACTAAGACTTATGATCATACTAAAACAGAAGGTCAAAATTTTGAAATCAAACTAGTATATGCATTGAATCAAAATAAACCTGCAATAATATCTGGAACAACAGGAGAAATATTAGATTACTCAGGAAAGCCATATGAAGAGATGAAACCGATATCCTATAAGGATATAGATAGTTCCTATGCTAAGGATAAAATAATAACATTAGCTGAATATGGAATTGGTTTCAAAGGGGAAGAATTTAAACCAAAGGATAAAATAAAGCAAAAAGATTTTGTATATATACTTTGGAAATCAATGAACCAATATAGAACAGATAATATAACTGAGGATGAGATATATAAATCATTTATCTCTGCAGGTTATATGAAAGAAGGAGAAAAGAATCCAAATAAAATTGTTACCAAAGAGGAAGCTATAAAATATATAATTAGAGCAATGAGAATGGATAAAGTAGCTGAGATAGATGGTATTTATAAAGATATCTTTAAAGACGATAAAGACATATCGAAAGGTCTAAAGGGATATATAAATATTGGTTATGGATTAAAGATAATATCAGGAGATGGAGAGGGAAATATAAATCCAAAATATGAATTAAATAGGGAAGATGCAGCAAATATGATTTATAATTATATGTTTAATCAATAAATAGAAAAATCAGGTCTTAAATTTAAGACCTGATTTTTCTATTTCAAAAATTATATAAAATTAATCATTTAAAAATCGGATAAATATAAAATATTAGAACATATAGAATCTTAAGATATGGTCAGACAAAATATTAAATTTGTATATTGTATAGGTTTAGTACATATTATTTTCTTGATATGAAGATATAATTTAATGAAATAAATTAATTAAATATTAAATCAGTATCTAATGATAAAGATATATTTAATTTTTTATTACATGAGAAAAGAGAATGATAGAGTTAAGGAAACTAAAGAATTCCCTCATGATCTGTGTTTAGTGAATAAAAGATTATTATTAATATATGCCCATCATCCTTACTAGATATAGTAAAAGTGATGGGTAAAAATAGAAGGTTCATTAATGACTATAAATCAATACCAAAAATTTCTCTACAATTCTCTATAATTTCGTCTTTAAGTTTGTTCTGGCCGAGGGCTTCACATAAAGTTATTGAAACATTGAGAGATTGTATATATTCAGATTTTTTAAGATGGAATTCAGCAATTCCTTTTCCATAATATAAGAGATTCAGTCCATTCAGATTTCTTATTTCTTGGCAAACCCTAATACCTATGTTAGAAAATTTCAAGGCTTTTTCAAAATCTTTGTTTCTTCTATAAACACCAGCCAAATTGTGACATAGTTTAGGATAAATTTCATCATTAATATCAGTAGATTGGAAACAAAACTCCATTATCTCCAGATATTTTTCTTTAAGATTTAACCTATTTAATATAAATGCAATATTCATCAATATTCTTATTTCCATAGAAGAATATACAAATGAATTATAATCATTTAAGTCAAAGCGGGGAGTAGTCATTTTAAGAGACTCTATTAGCATATTAAGAGCTTTATTATCCATGTCACTATTATTTTTATATAGAAGAATAGCTTCTGTAAATAAGATCAATTGTTTAATAATTACTTTATAATAGTTATTTTTAGTGGACAATAATAAAATATTTAGTTCTTTAAATTCATTATGTAAAGTATTAAATTCTACACTATCTAGTTTGAACTCTAATCTATTTTTAATTTCATAGAAAGTTAAATAGTCATCAAATCTATATTTTAATAATAAATTAATTAAATCCTGTTTATAAATAGGAGATAATATTTCTAATGTATCCAATTTGGGTACTACTTTTCCATTTTCTATTCTTCGAATAGTTACTGAATCTATACCTGCTAATTCGCATATTTTTTTTTGAGTCAGATTTAAATTTTTTCGTATTTGTTCCATTTTTTTTCCAAACAAATCAAGATTATAATTCAAGAAAAGCACCTCCCAATCCAGATTTGTGTTTATTCTCCAGAACCAACATGGTAAAAGCGACATTAAAGTCGCTTGAAAAAGAATTATTTATTTTATAGTATATAGATAAGAGTTAATAAAGTAAAGGAGAGATTGATATATGAAAAAAAATTTAGTAGCAGTTATAATGTTATTTACTATGATTTCAGCATTTATACTAAACTATGGGAAATCTACGAAATATATAGCTAAAGGTGATGGCGAAATCGAATGGCTTGCCTATAGCCAAGAAAGGCTAATATAGGAAACTATAATTAATCTCAAAGAATAAAAAAGTAATAGAATATTTATCATATTAATTTTGAAATATATACTGAAAATTAGAGAGCTCGGATATTTTAATATAAAGTCTATGATTTATATGAAAGGAGATTACTAGGGGGAATTATCGTGAATTCATTTGATAACATAGACTATAAATAGATATTAACATTACAATATTTTGAAAGAATAAATGGATATTAAAATTAATAGACGTAGCTAAAGGGTCAGAAAATTTGAATAAGTTGACTTAAGATAAAAATATTCAGTAATTTCATCTAAGGAAATAGATATATAAGAATTATCATATCAATATATGATAAAGATAAAAACATTAATAGAAAATCAAACTCAAAGTCTTCCAAGATCTATTTTTGGAGGATTTTCTAATATAAGATTTGAAATTCATTTTATTTTTTTATTGTAAAACATTCAGTGATAGCTTAAATGAACTTATGGTACTTGTGCCACCTGTGATTATAAATGTTATGATTGTCCCACAAGAATATACACAATGTGTGTATACCTATATTTAATCTTAAATTTACAATTAATATACAAAGATAAAGTTATTAGTTAATTAAAATGATTAGCTAATTAGATTTATTAGGAAGAGGCAAAACTTGATATATTATGTAGATAATAATATATCAAGTTTTCAATATTTGACATACAGAAAGGATGGACTTGCCTAAATGAAGCTACTATATAATCTAGAGTTAGAAAGAGTAAAAAAAGTTATAGATGTAGATACAAATGTAGTATTGCTGAAATCCTTAAATAAAATGGTGGGTATAATTAAAGATCCATACAGACTCAATGAACTACTTGTTGATAAAGGCAATAGTGAATCTATCGTGAGTATATATTCATCAATATGTATATTTATAGGAGAAGTTAAAGAGTTGATAAGTGAGGATATTGATATTGAAGATTTATCTTATAAGTATATGACAATGATTAGGCAAATAATTCGAAGTAGAGGTCAATTAAGGGTTCCTCTATTTGGAGGTCTTTCGGATCTAGGTTATGGGATTAATTCAATTTATAAATCAACAGGTTATTTTAAGAGATTTATTGATAGCTTCAATAAGTTGATAATTTCCTTAATAGAAGATGAATTACCTAAATTAATAGCCGATATAGATGATTTAAAAGCTGAAAGTTTTGATACTATGGCAGGAATGGCAGGAGTAGCTTCATATCTGCTACTTTATAAAGATGAAGATAAGATAAGAAAGTGTATAGAAGATATATTTAGATATCTAATAATGCTAACAGAAGAAAAAGAAGTGTTTGGACAAAAGGTGTTAAGATATTATTTATCTCCAGATAATCATTATTCACAGAAAGAAAGAGAGTGTTATACTAATGGAAGTTTCAATTTAGGACTATCTCATGGAATAGCTGGTCCATTATCAATTCTATCTACTGGACTTAATGAAGAAATAGAAGTAGAAGGACAGAAGAAAGCTATAAAAAACATATTAAATGACTTAAAAACATTTTCCTGTATTAATGAAAAAGAATTTGTATATTGGCCTGAGAGAGTAGGGTTTGATGATTATGTAAATAGAAGAGTTAATATGGGAGCAAATAGAGCTAGTTGGTGTTATGGTTCCCCAGGAATAGCAAGAGCAATGTATTTAGGTGGAAAGGCAGTGGATGATGAAGATAGTATAATATTATCGCTAAAAGCAATAGATGGACTAGCTAAAATGAATATAAATCAATGGAGGCTAAACTCCCCAACTGTATGTCATGGATATGCAGGATTATTAGTAGTTATGGAGGCAATGTACATGGATACAGGAAGTATTAATTACATAAAATGTATCAACAAGCTGAAGAATATATTACTAAACTTTTATAAAGAGGACTCTATATTCGGATTCATGAACATAGATACAAAAGAGGTCGACAACGGAGCATATAAAATAATTGAAGAAGATAAGATAACATTGTTACAGGGTTCCATAGGAGTAATACTAAGTCTGTTAGCAATAGTTAAACCTATGGAAACTAACTGGATGAAGCATTTACTTATATAAATACATTTCTTATTAAAAGGAAAGCTATATTAAATTAAATAAAAAAGCAAAGAAGATTAGAAAGTATAGGGAGAAAATTATAAAGAAGTTTAATAAAGACTTTATGCAGTATTTTCTATAGTACTAAGTCTTATAGAATTTATATCAGCCTTAGCCATACTACTATATTAAAAATCTTGGTATCTTAATCGCCTAATGCATAGATAGATTATTTAAAAAATTGGTATGATCTAATATAAGGATCATACCAGTTTTTTAATAAAATTGAATAATATATTTTGATTTATCTTTGAAGTATGGTAAAATGAATTTTGTTAAAAACTATATGCAAGAATTTTAAATATGAAAGGATCTGTTGTATGAATATTAAGAGAGAGGATATAAGAAATATTGCAATAATAGCTCACGTCGATCATGGAAAGACAACTTTAGTTGATAGTCTATTAAAGCAATCAGGAGTTTTTAGAGCTAACCAAGTGGTCGAGGACAGGGTAATGGACTCCAATGATATAGAAAGAGAAAGAGGTATTACAATACTAGCAAAGAATACTGCTATATATTACAAAGATATTAAAATTAATATTATAGATACTCCAGGCCACGCTGATTTTGGTGGAGAGGTAGAGCGTGTGCTTAAAATGGTAAATGGTGTAATACTAGTAGTTGATGCTTTTGAGGGACCAATGCCTCAGACAAAATTTGTTTTAAAAAAAGCCTTTGAACTAGATTTACCGGTTATAGTGTGCATCAATAAAATTGATAGGCCAGAAGCAAGACCAAATGAAGTAATTGATGAGGTATTGGATTTATTTATTGAATTAGGTGCAAATGAAAAGAATCTAGATTGTCCTTTTGTTTTTGCTTCAGCTAAAAAGGGAACTGCTACTTTAGATTATAACGAAGATGTAGAAAATATGGATATATTGTTTAAGACAGTAATTGACAATATACCCGCACCAGAAGGAGATACAGAAGGACCTCTTCAAGTCCTTATATCTACTATAGATTATAATGAATATATTGGTAGAATAGGTATAGGTAAAATAGAAAGAGGCAAAATATCTACTAATCAGGAAGTAGTTATAGTAAATAAAGAATATCCTGAAAAGCAGGAAAAAGTAAAGATATCTAAAGTATACAAGTTTGAAGGACTAAATAGAGTAGAGGTAGAGTCTGCCACAGTAGGCAGTATTATAGCCATAACAGGAGTAGAGGATATTCATATAGGAGATACAATATGTGATGTTAATTCTCCAGAACCATTACCCTTCGTCAAAATATCTGAACCGACTATTGCAATGACATTTTCTGTAAACAATAGTCCATTTGCAGGGAGAGAGGGAAAATTTGTAACTTCAAGACAAGTAAGAAATAGATTATTTAAGGAATTACAAACAGATGTAAGTCTTAGGGTAGAAGAAACCGAATCTACAGATGCTTTTAAGGTATCAGGCAGAGGAGAGTTACACTTATCAGTTCTAATTGAAAATATGAGAAGAGAAGGATATGAGTTCCAAGTATCTAAGCCAGAAGTACTCTTTAAAGAAGAAAATGGTAAGAAAATGGAGCCGATGGAAAAAGTAACTATTGATTTATCCAATGAATTTGTAGGAGCAGTTATAGAAAAATTAGGGCAAAGAAAAGGAGAATTAGTTAGTATGACTGAGTCCAATGGAGGATATGCAAGGCTAGAATTCCTTATACCTGCTAGAGGACTTATAGGCTATAGACAAGAGTTTATGACAGATACCAAGGGTAATGGTATACTTAATTCTGTGTTTGATGGTTATGCTCTTTATAAAGGTGAGATTCCTAAAAGAAAGGTAGGTTCAATTATTTCCTTTGAAACAGGAGAATCTACTGCATATGGGCTTTATTCTGCTCAAGAAAGGGGTATATTATTTATAGGAGCTGGTATTCAAGTATATACTGGAATGATAGTAGGTGCTAATCCCAAAGGATTGGATATAGATGTAAATGTATGTAGAAAGAAACAACAATCTAATATTAGAGCTTCAGGATCAGATGAGGCTTTAAGACTTTCTCCAGCTAAAGATATGTCACTAGAGGAAGCTTTGGAATTTATTGAAGATGATGAATTAATAGAGGTAACACCACTTAACTTTAGAATAAGAAAGAAAATATTAGATAGTACTAAAAGGTATAAATCAAAGAAAAATAATTAGTTTCTAGGGGGATATTATGGATTTCCTATTTACATCTTATGGATGGGTATTTAGAAATATATTATGGTTAAATATTCTATTTGCTATTTTACTTGTATTTTTTGAAAGAAGGAATCCCACCTCGACATGGCTATGGCTTATGGTTTTAACTTTTTTACCTGGCATAGGCTTTATTCTATATTTATTTATTGGTCAGGATTTAAGTAAAAAGAAACTATTTAAAACCAAGGAAGAGGAAGATTATTGCTTTCGTGATATTGTATTAGTTCAAGAGAAACAAATGGATAAAGATGAATATAGGTATCGAGATCCTAATTATATTAAATATGAGGATCTAATAAAAATGCATTTAATTAGTTCAGAATCATTTTTTACACAAGATAACAATGTTGAAATATATTTTGATGGGGAAGATAAATTTAGGGCATTATTAGATGGAATTCATAATGCAAAACATTATATTCATTTACAATACTATATTTTTAAATCTGATGGATTAGGAAAAAAAGTGATAGAATCATTATGTAAAAAAGCCCGTGAAGGTGTTGAAGTAAAACTTCTTGTTGATGGAATGGGCGGTCGAAAATTTTCAAAAAAATATATTAATCAACTAAAAGAATCAGGAGCAGAATTTGGGGTGTTTTTCCCCCCATTTGTGCCCTTAGTAAGCCTTAGAATTAATTATAGAAACCATAGAAAAATATGTATAATTGATGGAAGAGAGGCATTTGTAGGAGGATTTAATGTAGGTGATGAGTATATAGGATTATCAAAAAAATTTGGATATTGGCGTGATACTCATATTAAAATAAAAGGATCTGCCATATCTTCTCTTCAATGGAGATTTTTTTTAGATTGGAGATTTGCTACTGGTAAGGAAATAACTCAGTGTCAAACATATCTTGCAGAAGAAGATTCTTTAGGCGATACAGGAATACAAATAGTATCATCAGGACCAGACTCAAAATGGCCTAGCATAAAAGATGGATATCTTAAGATGATTTCCAATGCAAGAGAAAAGGTTTATATTGAGACCCCATATTTTATACCTGATGATAGTATATTTGAAGCGCTAAAGCTTGCAGGATTATCTGGTTTAGATGTTAGAGTAATGATACCATGTAAACCTGATCATCCCTTTGTCTATTGGGCTAGTATGAGTTATATTGGTGAGCTCTTACAGGCTGGAGTAAAGTTTTATACCTATGAAAAAGGTTTTCTTCATTCAAAAGTAGTTTTAATGGATGATTTTGTTTCTTCTATTGGGACTGCGAACCTAGATATTCGAAGTTTTAAATTAAATTTTGAAGTTAATGCATTTTTATATGATGAATCTATAAATTTAAAATTAACAGATAAATTTTTAGATGATTTACAATATTGTAAAGAAGTTACATTAGAAGAATATAATAACAGAAGTGGAATTGTAAAAGTAAAAGAGTCTTTTTCTAGATTGTTATCTCCTATTCTTTAATAAGAAATCACTATAAAAAAGACTTCTATTGAGAAACTATATTAAGGTTAATTAGAATTTTCACATAGGTTATAATAAAATCACCTCTGGAGATAATAATCTAGAGGTGATTATTTTGAAAAAGATTAAATGGTATATATTATTTATAGTAATGATATTTACATTAAGTGGTTGTAGAGCTCAGAGAAATCAGACAGTTAAATTCGAAAAAAAGGATAAAGCCCCTAAAGCACTGGGAGATATAAGTAAAGGGCTTCAGGATATATTGAAGGAAACTGAAAAGGTAGAAAGTATATTAGAAGGAACAGATTATGATGTAAATAAAGTTGAATTGGAGAGAGCTAGGGCAGAAGAGAAAGCCAAAATAGAGAAAACTATTGAAATAAAAAATGAAACAGGGGGAGCAATGGGTACTCAAGGAGACAGTGGTGGAAACCAAGGGAAAAGTGGTGGAAGTCAGGGTAATCAAGGAGGTCAGCCTGGAGATCAATCTCAAGGTGCCAAGAGTAAAGAGCAAAAAAAGCCTGAGGGTAGAGAAGAAAAACTTTTAAGTACATGGGAACAAATAGATAAGAAAATCGAAGAAACTCATAAGAAGTGGAATGAATATGAGGTAGAAGGAGTAAAAAAGGGGGTAACCTTAGAGAGAACTGAAAAGTTTAAAGAAAGTTTAAACGCTTTAACTAAGTCTATTGAAGATAGAACAGTTGTAGGCATTTACAATTATGGCAGTCAGAGTATGTCAAATCTTGCTCCTATGTTTGAAATATATAAAGATGAAATATGGGGAGAAATAAATAAAATAAAATATTCTACTTATCAGTCATACTTAAAGGCTTTAGAGGGAAAAGATATTGAAGCCTCAAGTATGTTGGGAAATCTAGAGGAAGAAACAAATAAAATTAGGTTGAAGCTTGAAAAAAATGATAGTAAAATAAAGATGTTAGATAATATTAATTTAGCAATAATAGATATGAAAAATGCATTAAATGAAAAGAGCATAAAATTGACCAAGATAAAAAAAGATATAATAATAAAAAGTCTTGAGAAATTAGGGGAATAAAAATAAAAAGGGGGATAAAAATGAAACCAGAAGCAATTAAAGATTATTATGTTATAAATGGACAGATTAATACTACAGAAAATGCGGAGATTTTTGAAAAGATAGAAAGACCACCTATTTATGAAGTAATTAGGGTAATTGATGGTGTACCTCTTTTCCTAGAAGATCATTTAAATAGGATGTTCGATTCTGCAAACATAATAGGATACAATATAGATAGAGATGAACAAGAAATAAGAAAAGATATAAAAAGTCTTATTTTAAAAAACAACATAGACAAGTTAAATATAAAGCTTTTATCTACAGAAATTGAAGGTAAGGCTAAGGTGTTTTTAGTCTATAATATTGATAGCTTTTATCCACCAGAAGAATATTATAAGAATGGAATTCATACTATATTATTTCACTATGAAAGAAATAATCCTAATGCAAAAGTATTATTTACTTCTTTTAAAGAAGAAGTGTCAAAAGCTTTAAAAGAAAAGAATGCATTTGAAGCTTTACTGGTGAATAAACTAGGATATATACCTGAGGGAAGTCGTTCTAATATGTTTTTTGTGAAGGGTGATAAGGTATATACTGCCAAAGCATCAGAGGTTCTAATAGGTATTACAAGAAAGCATATTTTTGATGTTTGCAATAAATTAAATATTAGAATAGTAGAGGAAAGTATTCATATAGAGGACTTAAAAAAACTGGATGGAGGTTTTATGTCTGGAACTTCCGTAAATGTATTACCTATTTCAAGAATTGACGATATATCCTTAAATTCTATTAATAATGAGATAATAAAAGAAATAAATAATGGATATATAAGAGAAGTGGAGAATTATATTTTAAAACATAGAAATGAATGGGTTTAAAAAATAATGGCAAATGCCCTTAGATTAATCTAAGGGCATTTCTTGTACTAATTCTATTATTTTTAAGATAGTCTCCACTGACTTTTCCATAGCGAATATAGGAATATATTCAAATCTACCATGATAGTTATGTCCTCCTGTGAAAAGGTTAGGGCAAGGTAATCCTATATAAGAAAGTCTGGCTCCATCAGTACCTCCACGAATAGGTTTAATCAAAGGTTTAATGTCTAAATTTTCCATAGCTTTTTTAGCAATATCTATTACATACATAACGGGTTCAATTTTTTCCTTCATGTTGTAATAAGAATCACTTATTTCCAAGGTAATAATATCACCATATTTATGATTCAAGAATTCTGCAGCTCTTTTTAAAGTTTCCTTTTTGGTTTCGAATTTTTCCATAGAATGATCTCTTATAATATATGCAATTTCTGTTTTTTCAACGGAGCCATTGAAAGCCATTAGATGATAAAATCCCTCATATCCCTCAGTATATTCAGGCCTTTCATATACAGGAAGCATAGAGTTGAGCTCATTAGCTATTAATATAGAGTTTATCATTTTGTTTTTAGCTGTGCCTGGATGAACATTTCTACCTTGAATATATATTTTAGCTGTTGCAGCATTGAAGTTCTCATATTCTAACTCACCTATTGGACCTCCATCTACAGTATAAGCAAAGTCTGCACCGAATTTCTCTACATCAAAACAATCAGCACCTCTACCAATTTCTTCGTCAGGAGTAAATCCAATTTTTACAGTACCATGAGGGATATGTGGATTTTGAATTAAATATTCCACCGCTGTAATGATTTCAGCTATTCCAGCTTTATTGTCAGCCCCCAATAAAGTTGTACCATCAGTAGTGATTAAATCATGCCCGATATAATCTTTTAAATCAGGGAAATCTTTTGTCGACATAATAATATTTTCTTCATCATTTAATACTATATCTTCACCATTATAATTAGATATGATTTTAGGCTTCACATTATTACCTGACATATCTGGGCTAGTATCCATATGAGCTATAAAACCTATGATTGGAGCCTTATTTTCAGTATTTGAAGGTAAGGTAGCCATCACGTATCCATTTTCGTCTACGGATACATCAGATAATCCAATTTCTTCTAATTCTCTCCCCAATATTTTAGCAAATTCAAGTTGATTAGATGTACTAGGCACTGAAGTAGAACTTTCATCTGAAGTAGTTTCATGTTTAACATATTGTAAAAACCTATCAATTAATTTACTCATCATATTCCCTCCCATATTTATTTTACATTATCTATATTATACAATATAAAAAACAATATATTGTGGAATTTTGTAGAAAGATTAAAAAAAAATTAATTTCGTTTTATGTTACTAAGTGTTATAATGTTCAAGTGAGTGAGAGTAGGCTAACTATAAAAAAATACAAAAGAGGTTTTTTAAATAATAAAATTGGGTATACTACAATAAAGCATTAAATTGAAGATGTGTATCCAGAAGGGTAATGGTAATGAGATGAAAAGAGAGGTAAAGGGAGTAATCATGAAGAAGAGCATGAGCATAGAAGAATTAAAAGAAGAGATTCAAAAGAAGCGGGAGGAACTCAATAAAATTGTATCAGAAGGTTTGGATAAAGATAGGATTCTAAGGTATAGTCAAGAATTAGATCAACTTATAAGTAAATACTATTCACTAGGAGCATAGGATAAAAAATAGCAGATAAATTATCTGCTGTTTTTTTTATCCTAGAGTAACATCTAGTATCATCATTATAATAAATCCAATAACTACTCCGTATGTTGCTTGTCTTTCATACCCGTTATTATGAGTCTCTGGTATTATTTCATCAGATATAACGAATAACATTGCACCAGCTGCAAAGGCCAATATAAATGGAAGTATAGGTTTAAAAATAGATACAAGTCCAATTCCCAATAATCCGCCGACAGGTTCTACTAAACCCGTTAGTAATGCAATCAAAAAAGCTTTCTTAACATCATATTTTTCTCTAACCAAAGCTAGAGCCACGGCTAAGCCTTCTGGCATATTCTGAAGACCGATGCCGAGGGCTATAGATAAACCATTTTTTATGTTATCATCACCAAAGCCAACACCAACGGCCAATCCTTCAGGAAAGTTATGTAGAGTTATTGCAATAATAAAGAGCCAAATCTTTTTTAAAGATGTGCTAGATCCTTCTACTCTTTTATCTAGTAGATGTACATGAGGAGAGTATTTATCTGTTAAATCAAGAAAGACAGAACCCACTAAAATACCTAAACCAGTTATTAGTGCGCCTTTTATTCCGCCACCTGAAGCTTCTAAACTAGGAACTATAAGGGAAAAAGAAGTAGCGGCTAACATTACGCCAGCAGCAAAGCCAAGTAAAGTATCTAACATTTTTTCAGAAATATTCTTTGTAAAAAATATAGGTATCGCTCCTACACCTGTCATTACACCAGCTACTAAACTAGCTAAAATACCTAATATAAAAGTGTTCTCCAATAGACCCATTCATAATCCTCCTTTTATAACCCATAGGAAAGTCTTATTTTTATTTTATGTAAGCTTTCTGTCTAGATGGGTTTCATAAAAGGATTCCTTAATATATTTGTGTTCAATAGAATCCTTTTATATATTAAGTATAAGAATGTATATTTCTTAAGTCAAGGCCTAAACTAAAAAAGGAATCCCTATGAAGAAAACAATTATTAAAAGTAATATTGCAATTATCCAAAATAAAGTCTTTTTCTTAATAAAGAATAATTTCATAAGACCAACTCCTTAAAATAATAGTATTATAATCTATTTTAAAAATAAAAAATATATGCCATTATTTTCATTTTTATGTTAAATCTATGAATATAATAGTGTATAATATTATATGGGAAAGGGAGGTAATAAAATGTCAATAAAAATATTAAGTGACAGTGCCTGTGATTTGTCAAAAGAAATAATAGAAGAATATAATATAGATATTTTACCTATAATCGTAATTAAGGGGGATGAAGAATATCTAGATAATGTTACAATAACACCAAAAAAAGTATATGAAGATATGAGAAATGGTCAAACGTATAAGACTGCACAAATACCGCCAAACGCATTTAGTGATAAGTTCTCAGAATATGCAAAAAATGGAGATAGTATCATCTACATAGCTTTTTCATCTGGATTATCAGGAACTTATCAAACTTCTTTATTTGTAAGAAAATCAATACTTGAAGAGTATCCAAATTTTGATTTAGATATAGTAGATACAAAAGCAGCTTCAGGTGGTTTTGGACTCATAGTTTTACAAGCAGCAAAATTGGCAAAGGAAGGTAAAAGTAAAGAGGAGATATTAAAAGCGATTGAATTTTATAAAGAAAATATTGAACATATCTTTACAGTAGATGATATAGAATATTTATTTAGAGGTGGAAGAGTATCAAGAGTTCAGGCTTTTGTAGGAGGGTTGTTAAATATTAAACCTGTGCTTCATGTTGCAGACGGGAAGCTAGTTCCCTTAGAAAAGGTAAGGGGTAGACATAAGGTATTTAAATGTATGCTAGATCTAATGGAAGATAGAACAAAAAATGCAAATCTAAGTGAACAAATAATAGGAATTACTCATGGAGATGATCTGGAGGGAGCTTTGAAACTAAAAGAGTTAATTACTGAAAGATTTGGAGCTGAAAAATTTGTCATTAATATGATAGGTGCATCAATAGGTGCACATTCTGGTCCAGGTACAATAGCTTTATTTTTCTTGAGAGAAAATTACGAGAACTAAAGAATCTAAAACTAAATAAGAAAATATTTTCTTATTTAGTTTTTTTTATTATAAAACTATGGACAAATATAAATGAAGGTAGTATAATAATAAATGTTGAAAAAAACATATGCACCTTTAGCTCAGTTGGTAGAGCAACTGACTCTTAATCAGTGGGTCCAGGGTTCGAGTCCCTGAAGGTGCACCAAAGTAATATAAAGGCTTACAAGGTTTTCTTGTAGGTCTTTTTTAATGCCAAAAACCCTAAAATGGGTACTAAATGGGAACTAATAAAAAAAGATGGGGTTTTAATCCATCTCTAAGCATTTTTATTTATATTAATATTTTCATTTTTTTTATCGAATAAATTGTTTAGCATATCTGTAGCTTTATCATCTGCAGATTTCAATCCATGAACATATATATTCATTGTTGTAGAAGTTTGAGCATGGCCCAACCTTGCTGATACTGTTCTGATATCTGTATTGTTGCTAATTAATAGTGTAGCTGATGTATGTCTTAGCTTATGGAAACTCAATTCAGGTAATAGATACTTATTTCTATCTTCATCTGATATAGCTTCATCATTTAATATTCCATCATTATACCTTCTTATTACTTCTAATAACCACTTAGTAAGCCTATTATAGGACATTCCTTCACCATTCCATTGAGTTAATAGCCAAGGTTCTTTCTCCCATTCTAGGGTCCATAGAGTACCACAGGTTGCTTTTTCTCCATTCTGCCATAGCTTATACTCTTTTAGAAGCCTTATGAGCATATCTGGTATACCTACTACCCTTATGGAGCTATTGTTCTTAGGAACCTTTGTAATCATTCCTTGACCTACTATATAGCTTCTAGACTTGTTTACACTTAAAGTTCTATTTTCAAAGTCAATATCATTCCAAGTCAAGCCAAGTATTTCTCCATTTCTTAAACCGCAGAATAAAGCAATATTAAAAGCTACTTGATATTTAAGAGCTTCATCTTTAATTATTTCTAATAGGGTAGTAACTTGATCCTCGTTAAAACTTTCTATTTTAGCATTACTAAATTCTTTTTTATTATTAATGTTCTTAGGGACTTTAACCCTTTTACAAGGATTATCAGGAAGTATCTGCCAGTACACAGCTTGTTGGAGCATGGAGCTTAATATCTGCCATTGGTACTTAATAGTCCTATCAGAATAACCACCTGGTCTACCATCTTTCCTAATACCATCTTCCATTAGATTATTTAAAAAAGATAGTATTCGTACTGGGGTTAACTTATCTAGTTTTATATGGCCTAGAGCAGGCAATATCTTACCGTTTAATTCACTTTTATAAGATTCTAATGTCTTAGGTTGTAGTTGAGCTTCTCCATATTCCTTAAGCCATCTATCAGAATATTCCTCTAGAGTAGAGCTGGAATCTATATGAAGGCCTCTTAATACTTCCGTTTCAAATTTTAATGCTAGTCTATTAATTTCTTTTTCCCATTTCTTATCGGTCATATCGTCAGGTCTTTTAAATGACTTTCTCCTTAGTATCTTCTTACCGGCAGAATCATAGCCATCTGATACCGATACCCTATAGCTATTACCTCTTTTTTCTATGGTAGCCACTGGTTAATCCTCCTTTTGTATTTATGGCTCATCAACAATATTTATTTCTTCGAGAGTTGACTTGTGTTTATCATCATTAAGTTTATTATAAGACCTATCAACTGTGAATTTAACATAGTCCATAACGGTGTCATGCATATCAATTAACTCATCTTTATTTATAATTATTTCATCATCATATGAGGAAAAGAAATATTTATCACCATAGTCCGATAAATCATAACCTACCTTACTCAATAATATTTTAAAGTCACTAAGCATTTTTTCTATAGCATCTTCCCTATGTTCCTTTGCAGTTTTCCCGTCCGGAGATCCTATTAATAAATCCCATCTTTCGACATCTAAAGCTTTGGCAATATCACCAATAATTTCTAATGATGGAGTAACATCATTGGCTTCATATTTTTGAACCATTCTTAAAGACTTTTCAATTAATTCAGCTAATTCAGATTGTGTTATTTTTTTTGCTTTTCTATATTTCTTAATGTTTTCACCTAATCCCATATTATCACCTTTTCTTTGTTTATTTATTATGATTATAGCACAATATGAAATAAAAGTACACATATTAAAAATAAATACTTGACATGCGAATTAAAAGAGCGTATACTATAATTAATACGAAACATAAGTGCGCATTGGAGGTGAGAAAATGAAGAGAAAATTCTTAATAATAAAGAGGATAGAAAAGAATTTGTCCCAAAAAGAATTAGCTGAACGCGTAGGGATTACCAATCAATCTGTATCTGATTACGAAAGAGGGAAGTCTAATCCCAGCTATGAAGTTATGAAAAGAATTTCAGAAGAATTAGAAGCTCCTGTAGATGAATTGTTTTTCAGTTACGAATAGTAAAAAACTATATTCACTAAAAAGAAAATTAGAAGATTCTTAAGTTATACCTAGAGAGTGTGAACATACCACTAGAAAAGGGGGTTATTTGTAATGTCAATAGATAGAACAGAGCTTAGAAAGAAACAAAAGCAAAAGAGAATAAATTCAGCTATTGAGAGAAGGTTAAATAAAAAAAAATGAATTTGGCATAAATGATCCGACACCATTTGAAGCTATTAATGGAATTATAGGGAAGCAAAAGAGGGTGAAGATATGCGAAAACGAGTAGGATTAAAAGAAGCTTCAAGAATAACAGGACTAAGTGAGTGGGAACTTAGAACTGGAGCAATTGCAGGAAAATATCCTCATTTTAGAGTAGGTGGACCAAGAGGTAGGATTATATTTGATATTGAGATATTAGAGAGTCATATAAACAATATGATACTTAATAGCATTACACAAGAAGAGCCAACGGATTATGGTGTGTTAAGGAAGGTAAAGTAATGGGGTGAAATAAATGGATAAGATTATTTTAAGTAAAGAAGATTTAAAATTAACTCATGAACTTGTTCTTATAAATAAAGTTGCAAATTATTATATGTATCCTGATAGAACTTCATGTGATGAAAAAATAATATTGAATGAAGCTATTAGAAAGAATAAAGATATCCATTATAAAGCTCTTGAATTGGTAAGAAAGAGATTCCGTAAGAAGTATAGGGGAAGAGGGGAATGACTAATGATGTACAACTTCAAAATGGATATACGAGAATAGCGAATGAAATATTAGAAGCATTGGCAAGAACTGATTTAAACGGGACACAGAGAAGAATTATTGATGTAGTAATTAGGCAAACAGATGGATACCAGAGGAAAGAGCATGAAATGTCTCTAAATTTTATATCCATTGCTACTAATATTCATAAAATGCAAATACAAAGAGAGCTTACTTCACTGATAGATAGAAAAATAATAACAGTAGTATCTGAAGCTAGTTTTAATAAATCTAGAATGATGGCACTAAATAAGAATTATAACAGTTGGCTAAATAGTGAACAGTTAACTAAAAAGTTAACAGTAAGCGAAACCGATAATCATACAGTTAGCGAAAAAGCTAATACAACAGTTAGCGAATTAGCTAACCAAATAAAGAAAAAAGAAAATACTAAAGAAATATATAGTACATTCTTTGAAGAACTTTGGAGTTTATACCCATCTAAAGTAGGGAAGGGGAAAATATCTGATACTAGGAAAAAAGAATTATATATATTAGGCGATGAATTTAAAAGGTGTATCAGTAGATATATTAATTATGTAAAAGTAGAAAGAGAAAAAGGCTTCACAGATTTAAAATATCAAAACGGAAGCACATTCTTTAATAGTGGATATGTTGATTATTTAGATGAAAATTATAAAGAGGCAGTAGTAGAGCCTTTGGATGATAGTAATTGGCGAGGAAGTGATAAGAGATTATGATTTCAAATGATGATTTAATATTAGAAATGCAGATAATAGGAAGTCTAATAATAGATAAATCAGCCATAGATTTACTTCCAAGACTAAAGGAAGATGATTTTCTAGATGCTACCAATAGAAAAGTAATAAAGGCTATGCATGATCTAACAGCTGCCAAACAAGACATTGATTTATTTACAGTTCACAAAAGGACAAGTATTCCAATATCAACTATAGCGAATATAACAGATATTATTGCCAGTACAGCAAATGTAGAAAGTAACATAAAGGTCCTAAAAGATAAGTCTAATCGAAGAAAATTAATTAATAAGGCAAATAAAATAATACAGATGGCTAAAGACAATACATTAGATATGGATACTATAAAAAACAATGCTATGAGAGAAATAGAAGAGTTAGAGGATACAATAGATGATGAAGTGGTCACACTAGGACAAGCCATGCTAGAGACAATAGAGTTACTACAAAAGAGATATGAGAATAGAGGGGACACTTCATTTTACATTGGAATACCTAAATTTGATGAAGCTACCGCAGGGTTACACCAAGAGGAATTAACCACTATAGGGGCAAGACCAGGGGTAGGAAAAACAATCCTAGGTATGCAAATAGCTCAGAACATAGCAAAGAAGAAAAGAAAGGTTATGTACACATCACTAGAGATGTCAGTAACTCAATTATGCGAAAGGATTATTTCATCTAGTGCGAAGGTAAATTTATCAAAACTCAGGACAGGCAATATTGAGAGTGATAAAGAATGGACCAATGTCTACAATACAGCAAATGAAAATTCAATAGATAATTTTTTACTAGATAAAACTAGCAGGACCATTCAGCACATAAGAACTAAATTAAGAAAACATAAACCTGATTTGGTGGTTATAGACTATCTTCAACTCTTAAGATCATCAGAAAAGCATTACAGCAGAGAACAAGAGGTTGCAACTATAACAAGAGATTTAAAGCTTATGACATTAGAGTTTAAGATACCTATAGTAATTTTATCTCAGTTAAATAGAAATGCAGAAGGTAATAGACCATCTATGGCAGATTTAAGAGAATCAGGAGCCATAGAGCAAGACTCAGATAACATCATATTCCTACACGAGCCTAATGGAAAAGACATAGATAACTTAATAAAAAATGGGATATACAGTAACGGATTCTTTAAGGCACTGGAAGATAACAACCGGAAATTAAGCCAACTCATAATTGAAAAGCAAAGGAACGGGCCAGTAGGAACTATAGATGCAATTAAAGCACCTGAGATTATGAAGTTTATAGAAATAGATAAAAGTTAAGAGAAAGGTGATGAGTGAGATGAGGAAAAATAACGAGGTTAAAAATTATCTCTATTTAAAAGCATGGGATAGAGTTTTAAAAGAATATACACAAAATCCAGATATGGTAAATAGAAGAAAGTGTATTCAAAAACTTGTATTTTATGGGGTAAAGTATGTAGTTACAAATTCAGTTAGAGAAGATACAACAAGAGAACAGGCTGAATTAGATTTTCAACTTATCAGTATTATTAAATCATTAGTTGGGTTACTAGAACCTAGTGAGTTTGTGGAAATGTTCCCTATAACTAAAGATTATGATGGTGATAAATATCAGACTAAAGATTACTTCTATACAAGGGATTACATTAATACATTAGACCCTAATGTGCCTATAGGAGAAAAAGAAGATCCTTTAATGTTTTTATGGGAGTATACAAATAAAGATATTGAAAATTTTAATATAAAATCTATGTTAGCTTTAAGTAAGTTAAGGCAGTTTGATGGTTACCCTTCAATAGGGCAGGAATTTGCGGACATTATGGGAATAAAGACACAAGAGTTGCATACAGGATCAAATGGCCAAGAGTTTTTTATTAACGATAAAGGCAAGACAGTAAGAATGACCAAGAGAAGACCAAGATATTTAAAGGTAGTTAAATAGGAAGATGTCTTACAAAAATAATATTAATTCCAATATATTAACTTAATGTTAAGGGGGCTGTAATGATTGAATTAGAAAAGCCTTTAAGTGAATTAAAGCAATTAGAATTGCTAAAAAAGAAAGATGACCCTAAAATTAAAGAAAAATTAATATTACACAACCTTAGATTGGTAAATTGGATTTCTAAGAAATATGCAGTTGATAAGCCAGGGAGGGAGTCAGAAGATCTATTTCAAGAAGGAGTTATAGGATTAATTAATGCTATTGACGATTATGACCCTAAGAAAGGTTCTTTTAGTAATTATGCAGTAATCCATATAAGTGGAAGTATATTAAGGTCTATTACAAATACTGGGCATACAATTAGAATTCCTTCTTATATGGTACAACTAGTTAATCAATACAAGCGGAAGTTTAGTGAATTAGAAAAAGAATTGGGTAGAGAGCCAACTCCTGAGGAAATGGCTTTAGAAATGGATTTAGCTTATAACAAGGTAATCGAAATAATTAACTTAATTGATGATCCTATATCTTTAAATACGATTCTAAGAGGTGAAGAAAATGACATGACCTTAGAAGATACTATTTCTGATGATGGTCCTTTAATAGAAGAGTTCATAGAAAGTAAAGTTTTTATAGAGCAATTCAAAGAAGAATTTAAAGACAAAATACCAGAATTAGAATTTGAAAGTATAAGGCTATTTTATGGCCTAGATTGCCCTGAACATACTCTTAAAGAAATAGGAGAAAAGTATAATAAAAGTATTGAGCGAGTAAGGGAGGCTAGAAATAAAGGGTTAAGAGTAGTAAGGCAAAGTAATTTTATAAGAGAATTAGATAATAGGACAACTTGGATTAGAAGTATTGATTATAGTGAACCTAGAGTTACAGGTGGATTAAGAACTTCACCAGTAGAGCGCATAGTCCTAGAAAGAGAAGAACTATTTAATAAGATTAAAAGACAAAATTAAAGGAGAAGATTAAATGATTAGTGTAGATATCAAAGCTAGAATAAAAGAAATAAGTTTTTCAGGTGATAAATCTTGTTTATTTGTAGTAGAAACAGAAGGAAAAAATGAGTTAGTATGCACCATTACAAAGAAAAATATAGAATTGGCTGATTTAGTAAAAGAAAACCAAGAGATTGAATTGAAGGGAAATATAGCAGCTTATAGGAGGGTTAAAAACGAAAGGGAATATATAAGCAATACCTTATATGTTGACAGCATAACTCATGTAGAACAAGAGCAAATGACTAATTAATTAAAAAATGGAGAGTGAATAAAAAAGATGAAAGAATTATTAGCAATAGAACGGGAATTACAAGAGATACAAGAAGAAGGTGACAAAAGAGTATCAGAGTATCAAGCAGAGATTAATACAGCTATAGAAAATGAGAAAAAAGCAAATAAGGCAGTTATTGAAGCTAAACAAGGTGATGATCCAGAAGCTTATGCTAAAGCTATTGAGGAAAAACGAATGGCTATTAATATAGCACAATACTTTGAAGGTAAGATTGAAAAAATAAAGGACGAGCCGTTTATAACTGAAACTGAATATAGAGATTACACCAAGAGAATTAAGGCAGAAATGGACGCTATAAACAATGAGGGTAAGGCTAAGGTCAGTAAGTTGTTTAAAGAACTGGAAGCCATAAAAGAAGAAGTAGCCCCAGCATATGCTAAAGCCAATAACCTATTAAGGGAACTACAAAATAATATCTATAAGTTTACTTATGAAAAACAAATGGCAGAAGCAAAAGAAAAGGGTACCCCAATAAATACCGACAGGCTACACAACGAATACAAAGATTATAGCTTAATTAGAGGGATAGATAATATCCTAAATAGCCAAGCAGCAGAAACAATTAAAGAAGGGGGAGCAAGTAATGAATAATTGGAACTATGAAGAATTAGGATTTAGAAGTCAAAAGGAAATGGAAGAGAGTATTGAGAGAGTAAAGGCAGCAAAGGCCAACCCTAAGAATGATTTGGAACTAAGGGCAGAGAATAGAGCAAAGTTTGAATCAACAAGTGAAAATGGCGGTATAGACTTTAAGGGGCTAGAAGAAGGGGCCAGGCTATCAGAACTTGATAGGGTAGTAGCTAGTAAATTGTATTGGGAGAAGAAAGAAGCCAAGAGGAAAGCAGAGCAAGAAGAAATAAGTAAATTAATGGGAGCAGTAGCTGATAATAATGAAGCGGAGAAGGAAGCAGAAGCACAAAGAGAATTTAAAAAGCAGAAAGCTAAAGCAGAAGAAAAACTACAAAAGGAAATCTACTCAAAACACAATGTAAAGACTGACAAAGAAATAGAGGAAGAAGAAGCATACAAAGGAATGTTAAAGGGTTTGAATATATAAAAATTAGTTACTTAAAGGGGGTGATTCTATGAGGGAGCTTTAAAAGATTCATTTAAAAAATATATTGAAAGGAGATGAAAAAATTGGCTACAGAACTAGGAAAAGCATATGTACAGATAATGCCATCGGCTAAAGGAATAAGTGGGAGCATATCAAAAGCATTAGGCGGTGAAGCTACATCAGCGGGTAAGTCTGCAGGTAGCAGTATCATGGGCGGAATAAAAGGAGCCATTGTTAAAGCAGGTATTGGAGTAGCAATTGCAAAGACTATAACCGATTCAATCAAAGCAGGTGGAGCCTTAGAACAATCTATAGGCGGTATTGAAACTCTATTTAAGGATCAAGCAGAAACAGTTAGGAAAAACGCAAGTGAAGCCTATAAGACAGCAGGGGTATCGGCTAATGAGTACATGGAGAATGTAACATCATTTTCAGCATCATTACTACAATCTATGGGTGGCGATACAAAAGAAGCTGCTAAAGTGGCCCATATGGCAATGGTTGATATGTCAGATAATGCCAACAAGATGGGAACTGATATGAGAGATATACAAAATGCATATCAA
Organism: uncultured Tissierella sp.; assembly: GCF_902479755.1. Taxonomy (NCBI): domain Bacteria; kingdom Bacillati; phylum Bacillota; class Tissierellia; order Tissierellales; family Tissierellaceae; genus Tissierella; species uncultured Tissierella sp. The sequence continues at coordinate 51,552 of NZ_CABSQO010000002.1, forward strand.
GGATTCGCAAAAGGCAATTATACAATGTTGGACAACCTTAAACTTGGCTATGGTGGAACTAAAACAGAAATGGAACGACTACTAGCAGATGCAACAAAATTGACAGGCATTGAGTATAACATTGATAATTTAGCTGATGTATATGAAGCGGTAAACGCTATTCAAAAAGAAATAGGAATAACAGGTACAACAGCTTTAGAAGCGGAACAAACTATAAGTGGTTCGTTTAGTGCTATGGCAGCCGCCTTTAAGAACACATTAGGTAGTTTAGCTATTGGTGAAGGATTAAAAGATTCAATGAAGGGTTTAGCAGAAACAACATCAACCTTTTTATTCGATAACTTACTACCAATGTTAGGTAATATAATTTCTGCATTACCTGGGGCTATTATAACCTTTATTCAAGCAGCGGGGCCAGCATTTATGGAAAGTGGAGGAGAACTCATTTCATCTATAGCTAATGGAATTGTAACGGGGGTACCTTTATTCTTTGAGACCATGGCAGAATTTATGGGGAATGTAGTTACCTGGATAAAGGAACAATTACCTACTATTTTAAAAGAAGGGGTAGCCTTTATCTCTAATTTTGCAAATGGGATAATGGAAGGCAGGCCTGGTGTAATAGAAAGCATAGGGGACATTATAAGTAATCTTATGGTGGCCATATGGGAAGCGGTGCCTGTAATATTAGAGTCAGGAATCCAGTTAATTGCTAACCTAGCTAAAGGTATTTGGGACAATCTACCTGCAGTAATTGAATCAATAAAAAATGTACTCGCTTCATTAATCAATACGATCATTGAACATTATCCAGAGTATTTGGAAAAAGGTATCGAAATAATTACCAATGTAGCTAAGGGGATATGGGATAATTTACCTCATATAGTATCTACTTTAGGTGATTTAATAAACAAATTAATAGGGAAGATAGTAGAGAATTTACCTAAATTCCTAGACAAAGGCTTTGAATTAATAGTTAAAATGGCAAGTGGAATAGTAAAAGCAATCCCAGATATAGTTGCTAAGGCACCAGAAGTTGTTAGTGCTCTGGTGAAAGCTTTTGGCAGTTTAATAGGTGAGTTTGTAGGTATAGGTGCTGATATTGTAAAAGGACTATGGGAAGGTATCAAATCAGTTAAAAATTGGATACTGGATAAAATTAGTGGTTTTGTTGGTGATATTACATCAGGGATAAAAGATTTCTTTGGTATCAAATCACCTTCTAAGGTCATGGCTGATGAAGTGGGTAAATGGTTACCTATGGGATTAGCGGTAGGTATTGAAGATAATATAAAACTAGTATCAAAAGCAATGGAGCTATTAGGTGAGGAAGCTAGCTTTAGCAGTAATTTGTCATACAGTCTACCCCGAGGGGCTTTTAATGTTGCAAGCAATCAAAGCGATAATGTAAGTCCTGATTCTGATAAAGATATAAACTTACATCTTACAGTGCAATATGGAGAAGATACTATAACTCAAAAGGTCATTAATGGCATCAATCGCCAAAGCCGAATAAATGGAAATAATGTAATAAAAGTATAGGGACAGCAAATGATATGAGTATAGAATTAAACAATAAGTTTAACTCTACCAGTAGAGGAAGAGGAACAACCACTTGGTAGATAGGAGCGATTAAAATCCCTTGTAAGCATATAGGGGGCATTACCCCCTCCCTCTATGTGTAAGCGACCTTCATGCCGTCTACTGTGCATATAATCTCGTGTCCTTATGTCTGTTATGCCTATTAGGCAATAATATTAACTTAAATACTACCAAAAGAGGGTGATTAGATGATAAAGACCTGTCAAATATGTCATAAGGAATTTGAAACAACATATCCCAATAAAAAATATTGTAGTAAAGAATGTAACAGAGAAGCAATCAGAGAAGCTGATAGATTGAGAAAACGCAAGGAAAGGGAAATCATAAAGAAGAAACGGACAGCCGAAGAAGTGGAACGTAGAAGGCAAAAGAAGGCAGAGATTGACAAAAGGACAGAGGAAATAGCAAGAGAGAAAAAAGCAGACTTAGAAAAGAGATTAAAAAAAAGAGATCCAAAGGCAATAATGGAGATTACTAACCACTTTGACATTGAATACTGGGAAGCATACAAAGAAGATTTTATGCAAGATCACTTTAATAAGAACTATATCCAATATGTAAATGATATTAGCGTATATGATGATGATTTCCCCAATAAAGTGATTGATAGTATTAAAGAAAAAGGAAGTATATGCAGTAGATTAGTCAGAAATAAAAGCAGCAGGGAAACAACAAGTAACAGAATTAACAATTAGAAGAGCTATCAATTCAGGAGCATTAAAAGCATTTAAGGTTGGCAGGAGTGGAGAATTGAGAGAAAAGAAGTTTTAAAATGGTTAAAAGAAGAATAAAAAAGGAAGGTGAAATATGACTAAATTATTTACTCAACAAGACCTAGCTAGCAGGTGGCAAGTAGATATTTCTACTATAACTAATTGGCGGAAAGAGGGGATAATAACTCCTGCTAAGGGGATACCAGCAATACGGTTTACTGAACAGCACATATTGGAATTAGAAGGTGTGAAGTTGGAAAAAGTATCCCCACTTATGTATAGGAAATTAGAAAGAGAATTGGAGACGATAAAAGAAGAAAACAGCAAATTAAAGGTAATATTGACTAATATCTTAGCGGAAAGTAGTAAGGTAGTAAGTTTAGTAACAGAAAAATAAAAAGGTACCCATCTAAGCGACCAAACTTATGACATGGATACCTGGAACTAATACCTTGAAGGTAATAGTCTATTATATAGATTGTATCACCTTTGAGGTTAAAAATCAAAGGAGGATTATATAGTGGAAGAGTGCATAAAGTTATTAAATGGTTTATCCGAAGAAGAATTGGAGAATTTATTACAAATTATAAAAGAAATTAGAAACAATTATTCGTTAGAAGAAATAAATAAAATGGCTAGTTAAGGGGGATATATTAAAATGGAAAAGGAATTTACTAAAGAAAGAAATGCAATAAATAGCGTTATAACACCTATATTAAGAGAGGAATTTGGGATGTGGTTGAATTTCATTCAAATGGATACAGTAATACAATTGATAGAATATTACAATGGCAAAAATAAGAATGATCCTTCACTTGCTTATATATTTGAAGAGATAGAAAACAATCAGAAAAACAAGAAGACAAAGAAAAAACAGAATAAAAATGATAAAGCAATGACTAAATTAGAAAGTGAAAATATTAGTCTAAAACAAGAAAATAAAGAATTAAAATCGTTAATGAAGGATATAGGAAATTTTCTTTCGAATAAAGAAGAAAATCAACAATTAAAGACTAGTTAAATCCGGTCTTTTCTTATACTTAGAAAGGGGGTGGTTATATGAGGATGCTATAATACTACCATTCTTTTAACTAAAAGAAATGTTGGATTTTGCTAGAGCACCTAAAAGGAAAAATACAATGAGGAAGAGGGGATAATATGGATAAGCTTCTAACCAAAAAAAAGACCTTGCGGAAAGATGGCAAGTGTCCATTACTACTATAAATAGGTGGGTGGATGATAAGGTTATAACACCTGTAAAAGGTATTCCTTCAATCCGCTTCAATCCATATCATATATTAGAATTAGAGGGTGTTAAGATAGATAGATTATCACCTTTAGAGAGAAAGAAACTAGAGAAAGAAATACAAGAGTTAAAAGATAGAATAACAGAATTAGAGAAAGAAAATACAGAAATGCAAGAGTATATAAGACATGTATTCACTGGGGCGTCGAGATTTATAGGGATAAAATGATAAGCTAATATTTAACTAGATGATTTTCTTAAATCAGGAGAAATAAAAGCGTAGATGAGATATCCAATCTATAGGGATGAAAACTTAAGGGTTTATGGATATCTCATCTACATACTAAAGATTAAAAGATATTGTGTATAATGTTTTGAGATTCATTTAACATCATAAGTGATAAAGGAGGGAAAAATGGACGCTTATACAATTATAATAAAAGTAATTAAAAGGCTGATTGAAAAAGATAAGAAACGTTAAAGTCAATATTAAAAGATCAAAAATCCACGATGGTAAAAGATATAGCGGAGAGAATTAAAGGTAATTAATCAAGCTATCAATATTAATAGAAAAAGATTTAAAGATGGTTTAGATATTATCGATTTGAAGTCAGTCAATTTTATTGACCGAGATTTATTAAATAACCTCAACTTTAGCAATAGTTCGATAGCAAACTCTAAGAATATTTATGTCCTATCCGAAAGAGGGTATTCAAAATTATTAAAAATCCTAGAAGATGATTTTGCATGGGAACAATACGAAAAATTAGTAGATGGTTATTTTAATATGAGACAAGCTATAGAAATAATAAAAGAAAGAAGGCAAGAGGAAAATTTGAAGACTTTAGATGAGTTTGGAAGAATGAAGGAAGATAAAACTATTATATAAATAAAAATAAATTAGAACATTATTTAAATGGTTTACACAGAAGGATTAGGAGATTTAGACTTCGTTACAAATTTAGTGAGTAACGAAATTGATATCATAGATTTAAAGATATAATAGAAAATAGAATTGATAGATATTCCAGGAGGTGATTATATAATTGAAGAAGATTTGAAAAACTATCCACCAATATTAAGTGTTACTAATTTAAAAGAGCTCAGAGGGATTTCCAACAATAGACAGAAATATTACTGGCAGAAGAATACTAGTACCAAAACAAGGGTTTATAAATTGGTTAGAAAAGCAATGCCAATATAGTAACAAGGAAATATAAATAATGGATATAGCTAATCTGAGGAGGTTATTAATGAGTAAGAACATGAGTGTAAGAGAAGCCGCTGAAATATTAGGTAAAAGTCAGCAATTTGTGAGATTAGGATTACAGAGACAATTGCTCCCAATAGGTACAGCAGTAAAGCTTTCGTCAAAATGGACATATCATATCAGTAGAAAATTGTTAGAAGATTATATAGGCAGAATTGATTGAGATAGAAAATGTAAAATATATAATCTTAAATTATCAAAAAAGAAATTCAACATAAATCAAGCCTTTAAAATGTGATTTAAGAGTTTTTATAGTTTCAACTATGTTAATCATTGCTAATCATATTTTAACCTAAGAACATGGCGAATAACAAGCTACACATACATTAAAGCAGGGTTGAAATATACCTTGCTTTTAAAATGGGAACTATGAAGTTAAACAATGGGATAACTGACAGTAATCAGTGGGGTATAAATGGGAACTAAATGGGTGCTATTGATACAAAAATACACTAAAAACCACATAATTAGAACATAGACTGAACGTTGAAAACATAGTAACATCAATGATTAGAGTAGTTTAGCATACTTTACAAAATGAGGTGATTAAGACTCTTAATCAGTGGGCCCAGGGTTCGAGTCCCTGAAGGTGCACCAAAGGAAAAACCCGTATTCTCAATGAACACGGGCTTTTTTATTTTACTTAACAACTCTTAAATATGGTGCTCGCGTGCCACTTTCAAATTCTTCTTATTTCTCCCCTTTATTTTTTGTATATATGTCGTCGAATACATTTGCTTTTTTTCTTTCATTAGACTTGAGGGCATGGGTGTAAAAATCCGTTGTGGTGGAAATTTTGGCATGTCCTAAGCCTTTCGAGATGCCAGCAATATCCTATGCCTTCTGAAATTAAAATCGTCGTATTCGTGTGTCTAAGACCGTGAAAAGTGATTTTCCTTAAATCATGTTTTTCTGAAAATTCAGCAGACCATTGTGACGGTGTAGAAACATACATAGCCTTTCCATTTCTCTGAGTAAATACAAAATCGTCTTCATGCTTATGATTCTTTCCATAAAACCATTTATCTCCTAACCACTCTTTTTTGTCCAGTTCATTTTTCTCATGTTCTTTAAAGAATGAAACTAAGAATTTAGGAAAAGCTACTTCTCTTACTGAAGTATTATTCTTAGTCTCTTTAATAAAACTTCCTATACTTTCCGCATAAGCATTAGATTCAAAGAATTTTATCTTTAATTTGTCATAATTTACATATTTCTATCTAACCGCCCAGCAATAGACAATGATGGTGGCGGAGAAACTGTTAGAGGTGGAGGTAAATGCGATTTAGATATGCTTGATTATTAAATTCCATGAAATAAATATTTATTGTGCGAAGAACACTGGAGTAAAATCTAAGGTCCTTCTTTATTTTTTGGGTTGGAGTAAGAATCGTATCTATTTTTCAGGTTGTATTTTATAAATTCAAAAGATATGGGGTTATGTTTAGATAAGAAAAGGACCATTTAAAGTCCTAATTCTTTAATGTGTTTTTTAGATATTAGTATAATATGGTAACTTGAAAAAGTTCCTTCCTTTATATATGCATATTATTTATATATTTTTGGAATTAATATTTTACCCCTACATTTTAAAATCCCACCCCTACTTTACCCCTACGGGAATTATTTTTCGTGCCAAATAAAAAAACAAGAACTTTAAGAGGTCCTTATTTCAATAAATTATATCATTTCAAATAAAGGGTTACTTAAATTAGTATAATCAAAATTTTATAACTCGTAAAACTAACTCTCAATACCTTATATATATGTCTCCACCTTGCAAAGAATAAATCATTATATAATATTACACTATATTACAAAATAATCTACAATACAAAATTATATAGGATTTAATAAGAAAATTACTGACACTTTATATTTCTTGATATTTAGACATTTTCTCAGCCATATTTTATAGAATTTAAATTCTTGGGCTTATAGTATTAAACTAATATCACTTTATAATTGACATAAAAGAGTGAATAATGATACAATAGGATAAGTTTAGAAAATAATACAATTTTATAAAAGTAAGTAATTAGATTTTTATTGGAAAAATATTACTATTTCAAAAAACAGTTTTCAACAATATTATTATATATAGATATTTATAAAATAAACTTGAGGGAGGACTGTTTTATATGGTATTTATTGGATGTATCTGAAGCTTAAATATTAGTGCTCAAATTTACATAATACACTAATAAATATAATAAGAAAGGAAATGGAAAATGGCAAATGAAAAAATATTAGAGATCAAAGACTTACACACTGCCTTTAGATTTCAAGATGAGTATTTTGATGCAGTCGATGGTGTCTCTTTCTCTTTACACAAGAATGAGCTGCTAGCAATAGTTGGAGAATCTGGCTGCGGAAAAAGTACAGTTGCTAACTCTATAGTAGGATTACATGACAAGAATTTTACTCGAGTCAGTGGTGAAATAATTTATGATGGCGAAAACATGGTTAATTATTCTGAGGAGCAACTAAATGAAATTAGAGGTAAGGAGATTGGTTTTATTTTTCAAGATCCATTAGCATCATTAAACCCATTACATAGGATTGGGAAACAGATAGAGGAGTCTTTAATCTATCATACGGATCTGAATAGTGATCAAAGACATGAAAGAATGTTACAGCTTTTAGATCAAGTAGGGATAGTTAATCCTAAAAGAACAGCTAATCAGTTTCCTCATCAATTATCAGGCGGTATGAGGCAAAGAGTTTTAATAGCCATAGCTCTTTCCTGTAATCCTAATATAATTATAGCCGATGAGCCTACTACTGCCTTAGATGTTACAATACAAGCTCAGATACTAGATATTTTAATGGAACTTAAAAATAAAATCAATGCTGGTATTATTCTTATTACCCACGATTTAGGGGTAGTTGCACAGATGGCAGATAGAGTTGCTGTAATGTATGCTGGACAAATCGTTGAAATTGCTGAGGCGAATGAGCTTTTTAGTAATCCACTTCATCCTTATACAAGGTCATTGCTGCAATCAATACCTCAATCTGATTCAGATGATGAAGAACTTCACGTTATTCATGGAATGGTTCCATCATTGAAGAATTTACCAAGACAAGGCTGTCGTTTTTCGTCAAGAATTCCTTGGATAGCAGCTTCAGAGCATGAAGATAATCCTGAACTTCATGAAGTTTTAAAGAATCATTTTGTAAGGTGTACTTGCTGGAAAGATTTCCACTTCGAAAATGAAGGAGGTTATTAAAATGAGTTTCCTAGAAATTAATAATTTAAAAGTTCATTTTCCTATTCGTGGAGGATTTTTTAATACGATAAAAGACTATGTCTATGCAGTTGATGGAGTCACTTTTTCAATAGAAGAAGGAAAAACCTATGGACTTATTGGTGAATCAGGTTCTGGTAAAACCACAATCGGAAAGGCTATCGTTGGACTTGAAAGGCCAACTGGTGGAGAAATTTTATATGATGGACAACCAGTCAATACAAAAAGGCTAAGAAAAAAAGTAGAATATAACAAAGATGTTCAAATGATATTTCAAGATGTTTTATCTAGTTTAGATCCTAAAAAGAGGATTAGAGATATTATCGCTGAGCCAATTCGAAATCATGAAAAATTAACAAAAGAAGAAGAACTAGAAAAAGTTTTAGAGCTATTAAATATAGTTGGAATGCCTGCTGACGCCTTATATAGGTATCCGCATGAATTCTCTGGAGGACAAAGACAAAGAATAGGTGTAGCAAGATCTGTATCTTTAAATCCAAGATTAATTGTTGCAGATGAACCCGTTTCTGCTCTTGATTTATCAGTTCAAGCACAGGTGTTAAATTTCTTGAAGGAAATACAAAAAGATTTTGGTTTAAGTTATCTTTTTATATCTCATGACTTAGGTGTAGTAAAACATATGTGTGATTACATATACATCATGTATAGAGGAAGATTTGTGGAAGCAGGGACAAGGGATGATATATACAATAATCCACAGCATATTTATACTAAAAGGCTGATTGCAGCTATTCCAGAAATTAATGCTGAAAATAGAGAAGAACTTCGCAATAATAGAATCCAAGTAGAACAAGAGTACAAAGACAGAGAACATCTATTCTATGATGAAAAAGGAAGAGTTTTTGATTTAGTTCAAATTTCTGATACTCATTATGTTGCAGTAAAAAGTAAGGAGGATTTGTAAGATGTGGAAAACAGTATTGCGTAGAGTGCTATTGATGATACCTCAGATTATAATATTGAGTTTAATTGTATTTGCACTAGGTCAGATGATGCCTGGAGACCCTTTTACAGGTTTGATAACTCCAGATATGGATCCACTGGTTATTGAACAATTAAGAGAAAAGCATGGCTTAAATAAACCTATACCTGAACAATATAAGGATTGGGTTACTAAGATCATTACAAAAGGAGAATTTGGACAATCCTATACTTATAAAATGCCTGTTGAAAAATTAATTGGGGCAAGAGCAGTAAATACATTATGGCTGTCATTATTGACTTTAACATTGACATACCTTATAGCAATACCACTTGGAATATATTCTGGAAGATACAATAATTCGCGTTTTGATAAAGGAGTAATTATATATAATTTTGTAAGCTTTGCAATACCTTCATTTATTTTGGCACTGATACTTTTAGCAATATTTGGATATAAATTTGGATGGTTTCCAACTACGGGTTCTGTAGAAGTAGGAATTCAAAAAGGAACATTTGCTTATGTTCTTAGTAGACTCCATCATATGATTTTACCTGCAATTACAGCTGCTATCTTAAGGACTACAGGAACGATACAATATCTTAGAAACGAAGTAATAGATGCTAAAACTCAAGACTATGTAAAAACTGCAAGAAGTAAGGGAGTTCCTATAAACAAGGTTTATAGTCATCATATATTTAGAAACTCATTGCTTCCAATAGCTGCGTTCTTTGGATTTACCATTACTGGACTTTTAGGCGGTTCCATTTTTATCGAAACTATATTTTCCTACTCAGGCATGGGGGAACTATTTATATCCTCAATTACCAGTAGAGATTATTCAGTAATGAATGCTTTGGTTCTATTATTTGGTGTATTGACGTTACTTGGAAGTTTATTGTCAGATATAATTATGACAATTGTTGATCCAAGAATAAGGATAGAATAGGGGGTAGCAGGTATGAATAAAGAAAAAAAAGTTGTGAAAGATGTTGCCTCTAAAATAGATGAAGAAACATTAAAATCCGTTAGTGAGGTACCCTCATTTTGGAAGGTAATAAAAAGAGAATTTAGGGCTGATAAGCTGGCAACATTCTGTCTTATTATGTTAGTTATTATTTTTACCACTGTAATAGTAGGTTCTTTTCTAATAGATCAAGAAGAGCTTATGAGGATAAATTTGAGAAATAAATATCATGCACCTAGCAAAGAATTTATTTTGGGGGCAGATATTGGAGGAAGATCAATTGCAGGACAATTGTTAATAGGTGGAAGAAACTCCATTTTAATAGGCTTTGCTGTTACCATACTGACCTCTGTAACGGGAGTGATCATGGGATTGATTGTAGGGTTTTATGGTGGGAAGGTAGATAGTATTATAATGAGAGTATGTGATTTTATCTCTATATTGCCTACAACTATGCTTATCATTACCTTCGTAGTTGTAATTCCAAAATATACTATGTGGCATTTCATATTTATTATGAGTATATTTTATTGGGTTGGGATGACTAGATTAGTAAGGAGTAAGGCATTATCGGAAAATAGAAGAGATTATATAAATGCTTCTAGGATAATGGGTACAAGTGATTTTAAGATTATGCTTACTGGAATTCTTCCAAATATTAGTTCAATCATTATTGTTGAGTTGATTTTAGGATTTGCAGGGAACATAGGAATTGAAACTGGATTATCTTTCTTAGGATTTGGTTTGCCGCCAGCGACACCATCACTTGGAACTTTGGTTTCATATGCAAGAACTCCAGGTGCCATGACAGGCAAACTATGGTTATGGTTACCTGCATCATTATTGATACTAGTAATGATGCTGTGTATAAATTACGTTGGGCAAGCTGTTAAAAGGGCGTCCGACGCGAAACAAAGATTAGGATAAAGAAGGGGGAAATTAAAATGAAAAGAAGTTGGAAAGTTATTATTCCACTACTGCTGGTATTAGTACTTGTACTAACATCCTGTGGTAAAAAGGTAGACCAAGAGCCACCAGTAAGTAATGAAGATGTGTCTCAACAGCCAGAAGATAAAGGCGATCAAGGACAAGACGAACCTGATGTAGGAGCAGGTGAGATTGTACTACCTCATCCAATGACTATTAAAAAAGATGGAGCAACAGTAGGCGGTACACTTAATGTTGCTATAGTAACAGATACACCTTTTGAAGGTATCTTCAATACATTTTTATCTTCAAATGCTGTAGATACTCAATTAGCAGAGCCTCTACAATCAGGATTCATGAGATCAGGTCCAAACAAAGAAATAGCAAATGGTGGATGGTGTGATGTTGATTTCGACAGAGAAGCTAAAACAGCTACTTACAAGATTCACAAGGATTTAACTTGGTCTGATGGAGTACCTGTGACTTCTGATGATTTAATCTTTGTATACAATAGTATAGGACACAAAGATTATAAAGGCGTTAGATTTGACAGTGATTATCACAATGTTGTAGGTATGCTTGACTATAACCAAGGAAAAGCAGATACTATTTCAGGACTTAAGAGAATCGATGATAAAACTCTTGAAGTAAGCTTCTATGAGTTTACACCAGCGATATTATGGGGTGCAGGTCTTACCTATCAAGCTGAACCGGCACATTATCTAAAGGATATTCCAATAGATAAAATGGAATCCCATGATAAAGTTAGAAAAAATCCACTATCTTATGGTCCATTTATGGTATCTAATATAGTACCTGGAGAATCAGTAGAATACGTTCCAAATCCACATTGGTTTGGAGAGAAACCAAAGGTAGATAAGATTGTAGCAAAGAGAACAGGTTCAGATACTATTGTAGAAGCATTGAAGGCTGGAACATTTGATATAGTTGATAAAATCAATGTTAATAGTTATCCAGAGTACAAGGATTTAAGCAATATCACTTTAACATCAGCTATGAGTAGATCTTTAGGATATCTAGGATTTAAACAAGGAAAGTGGGATGTAGAAACTAAAAAAGTTATGCCAGACCCAAATAAAAAATTAGCTGATGTGAAATTAAGGCAAGCAATAGCTTATGCTATGAATAATGAAGAAGTAGCAGAATTGTTCTATAACGATTTGAGAATACCTGCTAATGCATTAATTACGCCATATCATGCTAGTTTCTGGAATGATAAGCAAGAAGGTTATCCATATAACCCAGAAAAAGCAATGCAAATATTAGATGAAGCTGGATATAAAGATGTAGATGGAGATGGACTTAGAGAAGATCCAAAGGGTAACAAGCTACAAATCAACTATCTTTCAATGTCAGGTGGAGATATAGCTGAGCCATTAGCTCAATTCTATATTCAAAACTTTAGAGATGTTGGATTAGATGTAGTATTACAGAATGGTAGATTAATAGAGATGAATGCATTCTATGATATGGTAGAAGAAGATAATGAAGATATAGACTTATACATGGCAGCTTGGAGTGTAGGATCTAACCCAGAACCATCAGGATTATGGGGAAGAGATGCTATGTTTAACTATACAAGATTTGCAGCAGATGAAAACGATAAATTAATTGCAGCTATTAATTCAAATGATGCATTTGGAGAAACTGGAATGGATAATGAATACATGGTAAAAGCATATCATGATTGGCAAAAATATGCTATGGAGCAAGTTATAGTAGCTCCAACTCACTATAGAATTGAATTGACAGCACTTAATAACAGAGTTACCTACTGGGATAAAGACCCTATGAATACTGATTGGGGATGGGAGAAGGTTGGTTTATTAGCTGATACTCCTGAAAAAGCAAAATAGTAAGATTCTAATTAAATAAATTAAAGTAAAGTCTAATGATTTTTATCATTAGACTTTATTTTGATGGTGCACTATAATATTACTTTACCTTACTACACAGCAAACGTCAAATTCATATATTTTTCTGTTAGTTCTAACTCTGGTAATATTAGTTTTTTAGTTGGTTGTAAACCTAAAGAAAGATCAACCAGTGGTTTTCTTTCAATTAATTTTCATACATAGAATTAATTATGCAAAAATGGGTATAACTCATATAATAGTAAAAAAAGGTTAGGATGATATTATGAAAAACATAGCAGCATTTTTTGATATTGATGGAACCATATTTAGAAATTCCCTAATGATCGAGCATTTTAAGAAATTAAACAAATATGAGGTAATAGACCCGTCTATCTGGTATACTCGAGTAAAAAAGGTCTATGAAGAATGGGAAAAGAGATTTGGAGATTTTGAACTTTACTTAGAAACTTTGGCACAAGTATATATTGAAGAGCTAAAGGGAGTGAATAAGACATATATAGAATTCATAGCATCACAAGTAATTAATCTCAATGGTGATATGGTTTATAAATATTCTAGAGATCAAATTGAATGGCATAAAAGCCAAGGTCATAAGGTATTTTTTATTTCTGGAAGTCCAGATTTTTTAGTAGCGAAGATGGCTGAAAAATATGGTATTACAGAGTATAAAGGAACCATTTATAAAGTAGATGAAGAGAATAAGTTTACAGGGGAAATAGTTAGGATGTGGGATTCTGAAAGCAAACAGAGAGTTCTAAATGAATTGATAGCAAAGTATAATGTTGACTTAGAAAACAGTTATGCCTATGGAGATACTACTGGAGATATCTCCATGCTTAGAATGGTGGGAAACCCTATTGCTATAAATCCAAATAAACCTCTTTTTTTAGCTATAAGAGAAGATGAAGAATTATCAAACAAGATATCTATTATAGTAGAAAGAAAAAATATCATATATAAATTAAACCCAGATGTAGAAATATTATAGAAAATATAAACAAAGAACCTTTACTATACTTAAGGTCACAGCTATTTTTTCACCTTGAGTATAGATAAAGGTTTGATTTTTTATAATTCACAAGTCTCAGTTGAAACCAAGTTAGATTGTAATATTATCGTAAAGACTTTTTTATAGAAATATATTATAATTATAGTAAAAGAGGATATAATCTAAATGAAGTTATAGTTGGACAAATTAGTTATAGGAGTGATATTATGAAAAAATTATTTTCCTTATTATTAATAACATTATTAATTTTTTCTTTAATTGGATGTAAACAAGTTATATCTAAAGATCAAAGTAATATCAAAGGTGATGAAAAAATATCAACAAAGGAGATTTTAACAATAGCTGACTATTACCCTTTTAAAGAAAATACTATTATGGACTATGAAGGTATAGGAAATGAATATGCTGAACAAAAGACCTTTATAGAGTTTGTTGAAGGAAATAGAGCACAGATGAAAATCATGAATCCAGGCACTGTTTTTGTAAAAGTTATGGAATATAAAGATGGAGCGTTAACAGAAGTATTTGCAGAAGGGGAATTTTATCATATTGAAAATATGTTAAATGCTAATACAAATAGTAGTAATGTTATTCTAAAGGAACCATTGCAAGTTGGAAATACTTGGTCAAATAATGAGGGAAGTACAATGGAGATAACTAGCTTAGATAGAAAAATAGAAACACCTTCTGGGACTTATGATGCATTAGAAGTGACTACTGAGTTTAAAGATGGTAGAAATCAAAAGGAGTACTATGCAAAAGATATAGGCCTCGTGGCAAGAATATATAATGATGGAGAATATGAAGTTAAAACTCTATTAGAAGAAATAGAAAATAGTAAACATGAAATGGAAATACTATCCTATTATCCAACATCTGAGGATATTGGTACAGCATATATAGAACAAGATATGGAATTTGGAACCAATGATAGTATTGAGGAAATTTTAGCAAACATTATGAAAAATCCCCCATCAAGTAAATTGATTTCTCCAATTTCAAAAAATACTAATATAAACAAAATACATTTAAATCGAGAATCATGGACTTTAGAGGTAGATTTTTCAAAGGAATTATTAATAGATATGAATGCTGGTTCTTCTTTGGAATTAGAGATATTAAAGTCTATAGTAAATACCTTGGGGAAGTTTTATGACGTGGAAAAGGTATATATAACTATTGAGGGAAGCCCTTATGAATCTGGTCATATCGGGATAAAGCCTGGAGAATCTTTTAGTGTGGATGATGTAGATGTAAAAGAGTTTAATAAATAAATGAAGGTCCTCTAGTGATGAGGACCTTCATTTATTTATTTGTCATCTTCGTTTTTGTTGTCATCTCTTTTTGATTCTTGTTTGTTTTCATTTTTTCTCTTTTGATTATTTTGTTTATTCTTTGCCATTACCACCATTTCCCTCCTTTTTCAAATAATTATTCCTGCATTTATAGTATTACAAATAAATGAAATTTTACTCTTAAAATTGTTATAAAAACTAAAAAATAACAAATTTTTATAACAATTTATAGCAAAAAAGAGAAAGCCTAAGCTTTCCCTTTTTCTAGTTCTAATAAAAATCTTGAGGGTTCTACACTTTTACCACCAAGATTATTTAGAGTAATTAAAGATAGATGGTATTTTGCTCTACTCATCCCAACATAAAATAGTCGTCTTTCTTCTTCTATTAATTCATACTTACCTTTTTCAACTGCTTCGATGCTAGATATAGATGGAAAATCACCATCCACTAGATCTATCATATATACCCTATCAAATTCTAAGCCTTTAGCAGAGTGAACAGTAGATAAAGTTACAGCATCCTTAACATTTCTAGAACTTTTACACAGATATTCTAGATATTTTAATCTATTAATTAGTTCGTTTAAGTTATTAGTATTACTAGCTATGATTTTCAAAAAATATATAGTAGTTTTTAAAACATCATAGGTATATCCAAACTTCATGGAATTTTCCTTAAGATATTTCTCGTATTCTAAGTCATATTCGATAAAATTTATTGCATCGCTAGGGCTCATCTTTGAAAGCTTTTTGAAATCAAGTTTTAGTTCTTTAAGAATTGATTTATAAAAATTAGATATTCCAGGAAAATCCATTATCCTATCAAAGACTGAAAGACTATAATTCAAGGTTTTAGCATAGTTAATTTGTTTCTTTGAAATATAACCTCTTTTCTTATAATAGATGTTTTCGTATATACTCATATTGCTAGTATCTTGAGAAAAAATTATAAAGTTTATTATATCCTGTATAAGCCAGTGATTAAAAAATCTAACTTTAACATCCCTCATGTAAAAGGGAATTTTATGTCTCTCAAACAGTTCAATAAGGCCTATGGATGATAAATTATTTCTATATAATATGCAGCATCTAGATAATTCTCTATTTTTCAAATCTTCCACTAAGTATTTATACTGCTCAGCAATTGAGTTGACTTTTACTATATTGATAGGCTCAATAAAGTTATTATCAGTGGAAATGTTCTTATTATACCTTAATGTATTTCTTTTAATAAATTGATTACAAACAGAGACAATATTCTTTGATGACCTGTAGTTTTGTTCCATAAAGAATAACTTCCCATTGGAATAAATTTTATTAAAGTTAAGTAATCCTTTAGGATATGCCCCTCTAAACCCATAAATAGATTGGTCATCATCTGCTACAATAAATAAGTTATTTTCGGGACTTGCCAATAATTTTATTATTTCCATTTGTACTTTTGAAGTATCTTGTCCTTCATCTACTTGAATAAAATCATATTTAGCACGATATTTTTCCAATATATATTTATTTGATTCAAGAATCTCTAAAGCAGTAGTTAACATATCATCAAAATCTATGAGATTATTGTCCCTTTTATATTTTTCATAAGTATTATATATGGTTTTAAAATTCTCAATATCAGATTTATTGTTTTTCAAGAATTCATCAACCGTAAGCATCATATTTTTAATATATCCTATGGAGTTTAAAAGTGATTCTAACTTTTCTTCAGTGATATAATCTTGGTTTGCTGCAAAATATATTTTTTTAATTACGTTATATTTATTAAGTTGATTCTTTTCTTCTTCAATCAAAGTATATTTAATTTTGTTTATATATGCATATTCTCTAATTAAACTAAAGCAAAAACTATGTATTGTAGAAAATTGAACCTGAATAGGTGATAAGTCTAAAAACATTTTATTAAATCTCTCTTTCATGTCTTTGGCAGAAGCTTTACTAAATGTTATTGATAATATCCTTTCAGGACTTATTCTATGGTTTAATATTAAATTTACTGTTCTATGTATTAATACAGTAGTTTTACCTGCACCTGGGACAGCTAATACTAAAGCAGGACCTTCCTTATGTTGTATGGCTCGTTCTTGTTCTATACTTAAATGCATATCTACACCTACTTTTGAATTTATCTTCTATATTTTAACATAAAAAAGAAATAAGTAGTATAGATATATAAATCAATAAAATTATTGATAAGTGGGTAATAATAAATTACAATATAATATTAGGAGTAAAAGACAAATTTCTACAATAAATTCTATTATTAAAGGTGAAAAAATGAAAAATAAATTAAAAAAATTCGACGATCTTTTTATTAACATAATTAATAGGAAAATGAAACATAGATATTTGGATGCTATAATGTATAGAGCTACAAATCTAGGGGGAGCGGTATTTTCTTCTCTCTTAGTTTTAATTCTAATATTAATAGGAAGCAGCAATGTTAAACTTATAGGACTTGAGGCTCTTGGAGCTTTAACTATTAGTCAAATAATAGTCCATGCACTCAAAAGAATATTAAGTAGAGAAAGACCATATAAGATAATAGAGCAATTAAACACCTTTGGTATAAATTTAAAAGATTATTCATTTCCTTCAGGACATACTACTGCAAGCTTTTCTATTGCTACTACTATAGCACTTAATATACCAAAATTATCTATTGTAGTATTTGTTATTGCTATAATCGTTGGTATATCAAGGATATACTTAGGAGTTCATTATCCTACAGATGTGACTGCAGGTATATTATTAGGCATTGGTACGGCTTTAGTTATACATTTTTACCTACTTGAATATATCTATACCTTGGCAGAAAGTCTGGGACTAAAATGATAGATTAGAAAATTACAATAGTGGTATATATACTATATATTTATATTGAGGGGGTTTTGGTATGTTAATGACTAATTTTTTGAAGAAAAGAAAATCAGTGAGAGAATTCAAGAATAAAAAGATAAATAGTGATATATTAGATGAGATTAAATTATACTTAGATTCATTGGAAAGAGAATATGGTACTGGAAATTTAAAGTTTAAATTATATGAATATGGTGAGAAATTATATGAAGGTTTAAGAGGAATTGGGGGATATTCAGGTGTAATGATTGAAAGTCCACACTATATTGGACTTGAGTTAATAGATGATAAAGATAGAAATACAATCTATGGTTCATATTATATGGAAAAGCTTATAACAAAGTTAAACACTATGGGATTAGATACTTGCTGGGTAAGTGTAGGAAACGTAGGCAAGGATACTAAAAAAGATATATTTGGAGATATGGTAGGGGAAATTAATTATATTTTAGCTATAGGATACGGAAAGGCGAGAAATCCTTTTATAAATGATAGTTTTAGTGATAGGATTGGTGTTGAAGAAATAGTTTTTACTGATAAAATAGGAAATCACGCAAATGTTGATGATTTAGAAAATAGGGGACTAGGTGATTTATTTTACTATATAAGATTTGCACCATCAACTCTAAACAAGCAACCTTGGAGATTTTTACTTGAAAGAGATAAAGTGACATTATTGATTAAATATAATAAAGGAGAAGAATCAAATCTTATAGATGCAGGAATAGTAATGTATTACTTTGAATCTCTAGGAGAGTCTATAGGCTTGAATAGTAAATGGCAATTAGTGAGTAACACAGTAGAAGAAGGAAATGATTGTTATAGATATATAGCAGAATTAAAATTATAAGAAAAGCTTGGGAAGCAGTATTTACTGATATTGGAGTATCTATATTAGCCATATTAAACTCAATGAGAGCATTAAAAGTAGAGGAATAACATTTTCTCTACTTTTTTGGCGTAAATGTGATAGACTATATATAGTATAGAAATTAAGAGGTGTTTTTTTGGTGAGAGAAATAAAAGAATATACTAGACAATATAATTATGTGTTATTAGCTGAAAACGCATATATTAATGGTGATAAAGAAAAATCTATTGAATTTTATAAAAAAGCATTAAAATTTAGAGGAAGTATAGAAGATACAATAGCAATATTATATAATATTGCTGAAGTCCATGATGAATTAGATAATGCATTAAAATCTTTATCTACATATGAACAGATAACGGAAATTGATTCTGATGAAGCAGGGGCATATTACGGTATAGCAATGACATATGAAAAGATAGGAGATAAAGATAAAGCTTTAGAATATTATCATAAAGCAATAGATATAGATCCATACTATGACAGAGCATATTATTATGCGGCTAATATATTTGATGAAAAAGGTCAAAAGAGCAAAGCTATAGAATATTATAATAAGGTAATTCAATTGGTGCCTGATGATCATATAGCTTTCAACAATTTAGGATCTATATATGAAGAATTGGAAGAGTACAATAAGGCCTATGAGATGATAGAGAAGAGTTTAGATTTAGAGCCTAATTATTATAAAGCATTGTTTAATATGGGTGTTATTTACAAAGCGATGGAGAATAATGACAAAGCCTTAGAATATTATTTTAGATCAATAGACATTAATCCTGAATATTCCTATTCGTATCTAAATGTCTCTGCCATTTATATAGAAGAAAAAAGGTATGAGGACACTATTGAATTGCTAACAGAGGGAATAAATAATAACCCAGAGGCTCATGATTTATATTATAATAGAGCTTGCTGCTATTCAATATTAGATGATAAAGAAAAGGCCTTGGAAGACTTAAAAAAAGCAGTAACACTGTTGCCGCAAATAGTAGAATCTATAAAAACTGATAATGATTTTCAGAATTTATATGGAGATAAGGAGTTTTTAAAGATAATAGATAAAGAAAATAATAAAGATTAATAGGATTTATTTACTATAAACAATATTATGATATATGAAGGAAGGTAGATTAAATGATTATATTAAAAACAGAGCAAGAAATACAGAATATGAAAAAATCAGGAGAGTTATTAGCAAGACTGCATAAAGAAATAGGAAAGATGATTAAACCAGGTATATCGACTATGGAGATAGATAAATTCGTGGAAGATTATTTAAAGGAACATAATGCTTATCCAGAACAAAAAGGATATCATGGCTATCCTTATGCAACTTGTGCTTCAATAAATGATGAAATCTGTCATGGATATCCAAGACCAGAACCTTTAAAAGAAGGTGATATAGTGACTATAGATATGGTAGTCAATATAGATGGATGGCTAGCTGATTCTGCCTGGAGCTATGCTGTTGGGAATGTATCAGATGAAGCTAAGCAACTATTAGATGTAACTAAAGAAGCCTTATATAAGGGAATAGAACAGGCGGTTGTAGGTAATAGATTAGGAGACATTGGTTATGCTATACAATCTTTTGTAGAATCTTATGGGTATTCGGTTGTCAGAGATTTCGTAGGTCATGGTATAGGTAAAAAAATGCATGAAGATCCTCAAGTTCCTCATTATGGAATACCAGGTAGGGGACAAAGACTTGTTGAAGGAATGGTTATAACTATAGAGCCAATGATAAATGTAGGGACATATCGTATGAAAATGGATGATAATGAATGGACTGCTAGAACAGTTGATGGAAAGTTATCAGCACAATATGAGCATACAATAGCCATTACAAAAGAGGGACCAATGATTTTAACAGAGCAAGACTGAAAAAGATAATTAACAGATGACAATTAACAAAGAACAATTTTATCAATTAGCAATTGTCAAAAAATAATTAGAAGATTAAAGATTAAAAGATCAATATCATTTTAAGAATTTAATTTATTCCAATTTTTTTATTGTTAATTGTTAATCGTTAATTGTTAGTTGATTATAGAAAGGATAGGTGAAACGATGAAAAAAGAAAATCCAGTTCAATTATTGAGTAAGAAATATACAGTTAAAGAAGAAATTGCAAATGGAATTACTCATGGATTAGGAGTATTATTTGGTATTGCATCTTTAATTGTATTACTAGTAATTTCTATAAGGAAGGGAGATAATATATCAATTGTTGCATTTAGCATATATGGTGCATGTTTGACTTTGATGTATTTATCATCAACATTATATCATAGTATACCTAACGAAAAAGCAAAGAAAATACTTCGTGTATTTGACCACTCCTCTATATTTTTATTTATAGCTGGAACCTACACTCCTATTGCACTTCTTACTATGAAAGGAGCTTTAAGGATTGGTATACTAGTTGCTGTATGGTCTATAGCAGTATTTGGTGTTGCATTTAAAATTTTTACCTTTGGAAAATTTGATAGATTTAAGGCATTGTCATTGAGTCTATATATAGGTATGGGATGGATAGCAGTATTCACTATAAAACCAATTATTAGAATGACCTCTGTAGGATTTTTTATTTGGATATTAGGAGGAGGACTTTTATATACTTTAGGAACTATATTCTATAGTATTAAAAAGATTCCTTATCACCATGCTATATGGCATTTATTTGTATTAGCAGCATCGGTAGTTCATTTTGTAGGGATAATACTATATTTGACTTAGAATATAATGAACAATTAAAATAAAAGCAGGATGAGTCTTGAATACCTAAAATAAGTAATGTTTTTAAAAGGGGTTTATCATGATAAAAGTTCTTATAGTAGATGATCAAAGTTTAATACGAGAAGGCCTTACGATGATGCTGAGTCTTTATGATACTATAACTTTAGTAGGTGAAGCTACTAATGGTAAAGAGGCCATAGAATTAATAGATAGAATACAAGTTGATTTAATATTAATGGATATACGAATGCCCATTATGAACGGAGTAGAGGCTACGAAAATAATTAAAGAAAAACATCATGATATAAAAGTATTAATACTAACAACTTTCAATGAAGATGAGTATATCTTTGAAGGTTTGAAAAATGGTGCAGATGGTTATTTACTCAAAGATATATCGTCTCAGGATTTGGTGAAGGCTATAAAAACAGTATATGAAGGAAACGTACTGTTACAACCAGATGTAGCTAAGAAGATGTTAGGGGCTATGACGTATAATAATGCTGCACAAGGCAATCTAGATAAACATATATTTAAAGAGTTAACTAAAAAAGAATATGAAATAGCACTATTAATTGGAGAGGGAAAATCTAATAAAGAAATAGCAAATATCCTATATATAACAGAAGGAACTGTTAAAAATCATATAACAAAAATATTAGATAAGTTAGACTTGAGAGATAGAACTCAATTGGCAGTATTAATTAAAGACTAAAAACTGTGATTAACAATCACAGTTTTTTTTTAATCTATAGGAGAGCTACCACTTATTTTTGATTTTTTAAAAATAGATAATTTCAATGGTTCAAAAAAGCTGTCTTAATAATGCTTCAATAGAAGTTTTTGTTACTTTAGTCATGAAAAAACATGACCTTTAATATTACCTTAGCTAGATTTTTTATATTGAAAATTCTTATATATTTAAGGTAAGAATATTTAGGGGGTTATGCCGTGAAAGAGCTAAGAAAGGTTATCTATTTCATATCTTTTCCGTTGTCCTTTATAGGATTTATATTTCCTATTTATGCTTCTTCTATAGGAGCAAACATTATTCAAATAGCATATCTTTATTCCATATTTTCAATAATCAGTATAATAATACGGC
The DNA here is from genome assembly GCF_902479755.1 of uncultured Tissierella sp. NCBI lineage: Bacteria > Bacillati > Bacillota > Tissierellia > Tissierellales > Tissierellaceae > Tissierella > uncultured Tissierella sp. The sequence continues at coordinate 74,258 of NZ_CABSQO010000002.1, forward strand.
CAATGGTTGGAAATTTAATAGATAAGAGAGGAAGAAGAATAGGGATATTAATAGGTACTATACTTTATACAATAGTGAATATATTTTTTATATTAGCTAAGGATTTTAAGTATCTATTGATAGGGAGAATAATTCAATCTTTAGGGGCTTCATTTCTATGGATAAGTGTAGATACTTTTATCTCCGATATTAGTGATGAGACTAATAGAGGTAAAAATTTTGGTTTATTAAATCAATTTATGGCTAAAGGTGAATGGGTGGGTAGTATTATTGGGTTTACTATTCTATACAATAATTTTACTGATAATCCATTTAAATTAATATTTACTATCTTTCTAATTACTAGTTCCATATCTGTCTACTATACAATTAAAAAAGTTCCGGAGACTATTAATCTTAAAAAGGAATATAAAGCAGGTAATATTAAAGATAAGAAACAATTAAAATATTTCCTGGGAATAATGGGGATTCTTTCATTTATAACTAGCTTAACTGCACCAATATATCTTATATATCTACAAGAAAATATTACAAAAGATATTGGTCTAATATCCTTCTTGTTTATTCCAGCATCTATATTGGCACTTTTTCTGCCAAATATATTCGGAAGTTTCTCTGATAAATATGGCAGAGAGAAGATAGTTATAGCTGGTATGTTCATAAATGCTATACTTCAAATATTTATACCATTTAATAAAGAATATTATAGTTTTATGATTCTTTATACATTGATTTCTATCGTTGTAATGTTTTATAGTCCAGCATTTTCTTCATTGATCATTGATTTTGTAGGAGAAAATAAAAGAGGAAGATCCTATGGTTTATATAGCTTTGCAAGTGGAATAGGGGGAGCAATAGGATATATGGCTGGTTCTTATATATATGAAAATATAGGAAATGATATTTTATTTTACACTAAAGGAATACTTTTAGTTGTAATGACTTTATTTATTTGCTATCTTTATATTAAGAATATAAGAATGAATAGAAAAATGGAGATAACTAGAATAGAACAATGAGGTAGTATAGATGAAGAATATTTATAAATACAATAATTATTTATATAGAGTATTGCAGACTTCCATAGGACTTGATATTATTTATCGATGCAAAGATAATATTACTGCTTTACTAATTTCTTTTGGGCTATTTTTAGTAATAGTAATCAATGACCATCTAAGGAGAAAATACTTTTATAGAAGTGTAAAGAAGTATTATTCATCCATATTTATATCTATGGCAATAAGCCTAATGTTGGCTTTGAAAATAAGTGGATATATAGAAATATATTTATACATGATTTTATATGAACTAATTCTATATACAGAAGGAAAAATCTCAAGGTTATTTATATCACTGGAGATCATATTTATTCTAACTCTAATTCTGCTTAGCACAATATCTGGTGAAGATATAGGTTCAATAGAATTTTGGAAAGAGAATATATTAGATGTTATTATGGTACTGATGAGTTTATTTTTCTATTCAGTAAGTTTATTTGGATATAAAGTTTTGAGAAAAGAAAAAAGAGAAGTAGAGAGGTTGAATAAAGAATTAGAATTATCCTATAACAAATTAAAAGAACAATCAGAAAGAATAGAGGAATTAACTATAGCTAAAGAGAGAAATAGAGTGGCTGGAGAAATCCATGATAATTTAGGTCATAGCCTTATAGCTTTAAATATGAATCTAGATGTGGCAGAAAAAATTATAGAAAAAGATATTATTAGAGCTAAAGAATTAATCGACAAATCTCAGATATTAACTAAGGAAAGTATGGAAAGTCTGAGAAAGGCTGTTTATGCTTTAAAAGATGAAAGAAATAGAACTTTGCTAGACTCCATAGAGAAAATTGTTGATAATATTGAAAATGCAGGAGAAGTTAGTGTAATATTAAATATAGATGAGAAGGTGGAGGAATTGCTGCCAGAATATAAAGATATTATATATACCTCTATAAAAGAAGCTTTAACTAATAGTATAAAACATGGTAGGGCAGATAAAATCAATATAGATATAAAATTAGATGAAGATGAGGTAAGAGTTGGAATTAGTGATAATGGGCTAGGATGTGTAAATTTGATTAAAGGTAATGGATTAATGGGGATAGAGAATAAGGTAAAAGCTTTTGGTGGGAAAATAATTTATAATAGAGAGGAAAAACAAGGATTTAATTTAGGTTTAATCTTTAAATTAAATTATATAGAATGTACTAATGAGGAAGGAAAATAAAATGACTAATATAAAAACAAATGCTATGCGTATTTTAGAACAGATGAAAATAGATTATAATGCTATCACCTATAGTAATAATGATGGAAAAATTGATGGTATTTCAGTTTCTGAGAAGATTGATAGAGAACTGAAATTTGTTTACAAGACATTAGTAGTCCAAGGTCATAGCAAGAATATTTATGTGTTTCTTTTACCAGTTGCAGAGGAATTGGATTTAAAAAAGGCTGCAAAAATTGCGGGAGAAAAAAGTATTGAAATGATACCAGTTAAAGATATATCAAAAATTACAGGATATATAAGAGGTGGATGTTCTCCAATAGGGATGAAGAAAATTTATAAGACATTTATAGATAAATCTGCTTTAGAGATAGATAAGATTATTGTAAGTGGAGGAAAGATAGGAGTTCAAATAGAATTGGAAACATCCAAATTAATTGAAGTCTGCCATGGTGAAGTCGGAGGTTTTACTATTATAAAATAACTATTATTTTTGGTGAATGGAAAGACTACAAGAAACTCTATATTAATTTCTAACGGTTAAGAAGGATATTTTCTTAACTGTTTTTATAACTCTTTGATCTTGGACCTATCAAATAATTATTTTATTTATTTAATGCATATATTATAAATTACATATTATGGTATAATGAATCTGCATTAGTATTAGTAATTTTTTCGAAAGGAGTGGACGATATGAGAAAAATAAATGTTAATTCAATCAGCTAGCCATTGGAGGAATTACATTTTAACTAAATGTACTTAACCCATTGGCAAAACTTAAAAAACTATTTGGGGGTATTTTAATGTCAATGGAAAAATCTATAACAGATAAAAGTATATTCAATTGGATAGAAGAAAAATTAGCACCTATATACTGCACATCAGAGGAATTCATTTATAATGAAATGGAATCTCAGTCAGGGTATAGTTTGCCAATCATCTATAAGCCTTTTGATGTAACAAAAAAATCCCATTGGGATGATAGGGGACGTATGTATGATTTTCTTTATTCAATTAAGGGAGAAGGAAAAAAATTATTAGACTTTGGACCCGGTGATGGATGGCCTTCATTAATTGTGGCACCTTATGCCAAAGAAGTAATAGGAGTAGATTCATCGGAGAAAAGAATATCAGTCTGTAAAGATAATGCTAAAAGTCTGGGAATTACAAATGCTGAATTTATATTCTATAATTCAGAAGATAGATTACCATTTGAAGATAATACTTTTGATGGAATAATGGCAGCCTCATCTATAGAACAGACACCTAATCCAAAGAAAACCATAGGAGAATTATATAGGATATTGAAGCCTGGCAGAAGTATAAGAATTTACTATGAAGCATTAAGTAGATATAAAGATGGATTTGAAAATGATATATGGATAGAAAAGTTAAATAAAGAAAGCTGTAAACTAATTATATTTGACAGAAATATTAAGGAAGAATATGTAATACAATATGGATTGACTATTGCTATGTCTGTGGAAGAATTGATTAGCAAGTTGAATAACAATACTGATTTTTCACAGATAACCATTTCTTTCTTAGAAGAGATTAAACCTAAGGTTACAAATGCTTTAGTCTTAAGAACGATTCATCCTTCTGGTAAGACATATATAAAATGGTTTAGGGAAGCAGGGTTTAGAGAAGTAATACCTACTTATTCTGGTGGTATAGCTGCTAGCAAATTATATGATTTATATAAAGAAGAATTACCTAATTCTTTAGAACTAGTCGATGAAGCAATTAAAAAAACTGTAAAGATAGTAATAGATTTAAAAGCACCTATTGAAATGGACCCAATGATTATAGCAGTAAAATAAGACATAAGCTAGACAAGGGAGATGAGATGTCTCCCTGTTTAGCTATTTTGCTAGTTGCAATAATTTTGTAAGGAGATAATAGGATGATAAAAGCAAAAGATGAATTTAAAATTTCACTACCTCAAATTCCAGCAAGGTTAGAAAACTTAGATATAACTGACAAGGATATTCAAGATGAGGACTCTTTTAATATGGCTACTATCAGTGATTGTTATATAGAAGAGCAAAGGGCAGAGAAAGTAATATTTGAGAAAATTATATTTAGAAATGTTATATTTGAAGATATATTTTTTAAGAACCTTGAGCTAACGGATGTTAAGTTTATTAATTGTGACTTATCTAATATAGATTTAAGTGGGGCAATTATACATAGAGTAGAGTTTATGGATTGTAAAATGATGGGGATAAAATTAATTGAAGGAACTATTAGAAACGTAAGATTTAATAATTGCAATTTATCCTATGCCAATTTTAGATTTTCTAATATCAAACAGGTAATTTTTATGAATTGCTTATTAAGAAATGGAGATTTTCAAAGTGTTGAACTCTTGAAAGTTAAATTTGATGAAAGTGATATGAAACAAATACAAATGAGTGGAACAAAGTTAAAGGACATAGATTTAAGTACTTGTGATATAGAAGGAATAGGTATAAGAATAGAAGAATTATATGGAGCAATAGTCTCAAATATACAAGTAATTGATTTTGCTAAGTTACTAGGACTTGTGATTAAGGATGAATAAAAAGGGGAAATAAGTGATGAAGATAGATAGACTGCTTTCTATTATAGTTATACTACTTAATAAAGATAATATAACTGCTAAGGAGCTGGCTAATAGGTTTGAAGTTTCTGTAAGGACTATATATAGAGATATAGAGACTATTAACTTAGCGGGGATTCCCATAGTGTCTAGCCAAGGGAGAGATGGAGGATTTAGAATTTTAGATAACTATAGGATGAGCCATCAGTTGCTAACATTAGATGATATGACTTCAATCATTATTGCATTAAAAAACATAGGCAATTTCTCAGAAAATGAAAATATTGACATAACAATTGATAAAATAAGCAATATTGTACCTAAAGATAAGAAGCAAGAGTTTGATTATTATTTTAATGAATTAATAATATGTGATCTGCCATGGGGATATAGAGCTAACTCGAGAGATAAAGAAAAATATAGAATCATATATGAAGCAATAAGGGAAGAAAGGCTAGTAAATATAGAATATAGAGATCCATATGGGAAGATAACAGAAAGAAAAATAGAACCTATGAGTCTTGTTTTAAAAGGACTTAATTGGTATGTTTTTTCATATTGCAATTCAAGAAATGATTATAGATTTTTTCGGCTTTCCAGAATACATAAAATCAATATATTAGAAAAAAGATTTAATCGTAGAGATATTTCTTATGAAGAGTTTAAAAAGCAAAATACTTATATAAATAATATGGTAGAATTAGTTTTAAGGTTTTCTCCTGAAGTGCAGCAAAGAGTTGATGAATTTTTCTATGAAGAAAATATTATAATAGATGAAAAGGGATATACAGTAGTTAGGATTTCATTTCCAGAGGATGAATGGGTTTATTCTATGATATTAAGCTATGGTGAATATGTAGAAGTTCTTGAGCCCCATTATATTAAAGATATAATCAAGAAGAAAGCACAAAAGATTTATGAAAAGTATTAAATATGACATACTGTTGTCAAAAGATAGTGATATTATAGGATAAAACAATAAAAGACAAGGGGGAAAATCTTATGAAACAAGAGTATTGTCAAAGTTGTGGAATGCCAATGGAAGATGTTAACCTTTATGGTACAGAAAAGGATGGAAGTAAAAGCCAAGATTACTGCACATATTGTTATGAAGATGGAAATTTTAGCAAACCTGATGAGACAATGGAAGAAATGATAGAAACTTGTGTACCTTTTATGAAAGAAAATGGAATGGATGAAGAAGAAGCAAGAAAATTATTAAATGACTCTCTTCCACATTTGAAACGTTGGAAAAAATAAAATGGTTTTTAATTTTAATTCTCCTATTTAGCAAATGTGCTGGATAGGAGAGTTTTTCATTGGCTTATCTATATAGGAATAGATATTAATTAGGAGGATAGTTAGTCTAAAATGAAATATATAGATGCTAAAACAATAATTACACATAATAAATATCCAAATGCATGGTTTGGGAATAAATATAATATGAATATTTATCGTGGGTGTAGTCATGGATGTATTTACTGTGATTCTAGATCTGATTGTTATCAGATAGAAAACTTTGATGAGATTGTAGCAAAGAAAGATGCTCTCATAATAATAGAAAAAGAATTAAGAAGTAAAAGAAATACTGGTATTGTAGGTACTGGTTCTATGAGTGATCCATACAATCCTTTAGAAAAGAAATATAATTTAACTAGAGGTGCATTAGAACTTGTAAATTCATGCGGTTTTGGCATTGGTATTACGACTAAATCAGATATTATAATTAGAGATATTGATATTTTAAAAGATATTAATAAACATTCACCAGTATGTATTGGTATTACTATAACGGCGGGAGAAGATTATTTATCACAAAATATAGAACCCTTAGCACCCTCTTCTTCAAGACGATTTGATGCTCTAGCTAAGTTATCTAAGAATGGAATATATACAGGAATTTTAATGATGCCTATTTTACCATTTATATCTGATAATGAAGAAAATATTATTTCTATTGTAAAAAAAGGAGCAGATTGTGGTATTAAATATATTTATCCAGCATTTGGAGTTACTTTACGCTCGGGGAACAGGGAATATTTTTATCACAAGCTTAATCAAACTTATCCAGGAGTTAGTGAAAGATATAAAATGAGTTTTGGATATTCCTATGAATGTTTGTCACCAAACTATAAAGAATTATGGAAAATCTTTAAAAAAGAGTGTGATAAATATAATATTGTTTATAAAATGTCTGATATTATAAAGGGTGCAGAGAAAAGCAGCCAAACTAAGCAATTATCGATGTTTAGTTGATTACCAAAAAAATTGGGATTTGCAGATTAGATAGCTAATAAAACTTTAAAAGTTTCTCTTATATAACAAATATATTACATAAGAGTTTTTTCGTTGACTTTGCTCCCTTACTCTGATAAAATCATCCTTACGTCTAAAAAATAGAGAGGAGGGTTTTATATGGTTATTGTAGCAAATGAGCTGTCAAAAGGATATAAGATATCCCAAAGAAGCCCAGGTATAGTAGGTGGACTAAAGAGCATTATACACAGGGAGTATAAGGAAATAACTGCTCTGGACAAGATATCCTTTGAAGTAGTGAGAGGAGAGTTGGTAGGATATATTGGACCAAATGGAGCTGGTAAATCTACTACAATTAAAATACTATCAGGTATTTTAACACCAGATTCAGGAGAATGTAAAGTTCTTGGAAAAGTTCCATATAAGGAAAGGATAGATTATGTAAAGGATATAGGGGTAGTTTTCGGTCAGAGAACTCAACTATGGTGGGATTTACCTGTAATTGATTCCTTTGAATTACTGAAGGATATCTACAAAATTCCTTTAGGAGACTATTTAAAGATTAAAAAAGAGCTGGTAGAATGGCTCAGCCTAGAGAACTTTATAAATACTCCAGTAAGGCAGCTAAGCTTAGGTCAGAAAATGCGATGTGAGCTAGCAGCATCACTTCTTCATTCCCCAAAAATACTTTTCCTTGATGAACCTACTATAGGGTTGGATGCTATATCTAAATTAGCTGTTAGAGAATTTATAAAAAAGCTGAACAAGGAAAGAGGAGTTACAGTCATACTTACGACCCATGATATGGATGATATCGAAACTCTATGCAATAGAGTAATCATAATAGGGAAGGGAAAAATCCTTTTAGATGGTTCCTTGCAATCCCTTAGAAACACAGTATCTAAAGACAGAAGATTGATTTTAGACTTTGATGAAGGAATAAATGGCTTTTCAATAGTGGGAGCAACTCCCATAAGTCAAGAGAATAATAGGCTTGTAATTGATTTTAATCCTGATATAATCACACCTGCAGATCTAATAACTACTTTATCCACTAAATATAAAATAAAAGATATATTAATAGAGAACCCTCCCATTGAAGAAATTATTGCCAAGCTCTATGGAGAATTTAACATATGAAGGCATTTATATCTATTATAAAAATTAGATTTAATCTATTATTGCAATACAAAGTTGCTGCTATAGCAGGTATGACTACTCAATTTTTCTTTGGGATGATTATGGTCATGGTATTATATGGGTTTTATAGTTCCTCAGGTGGAGAGATGCCTATTAATCGTGAGGTAGCTATTACCTATATATGGATAGGTCAAGCTATGCTTGGAATGTTACCATGGAATGGTGATAGTGAAATACAAAATCTAATAAGCACAGGGAACGTAACCTACGAACTTATTAGACCAATGAATTTATATAATTATTGGTTCGCAAGAGCCTTTGCTTTAAGAACTGCGCCAACTCTACTTAAATCCATTCCTTTATTTATTATAGCTTTATTATTACCAAAAGATTATAGAATGGAATTACCACCAAATGCTTTGGCTACTATAGGGTGGGCAGTAACCACCTTTGGTGCTCTTATGATTTCTTGCACCATAACTAATATAATTAATATGACTACTCTTTATTCTCTGTCAGGAGATGGAATACAAAGACTATTAGCAACCATCGTCACAATATGTTCTGGTATGATAGTACCATTACCACTTTTTCCAGATAAGTTCAAACAAGTATTAAATTACTTACCCTTTAGCGGATTAGTAGATATCCCAGCTAGATTTTTTACTGGAGAAATACCTTTTAGTCAGTTGCTTGGACATTTTTTATTTCAGTGCATATGGGCATTTGTACTATATTTATTAGGCCAATGGATTTTAAATAAAAAAATAAAAGACTTGATAGTACAAGGAGGCTAGAGTATGGATAGTATAAAATTATATTTTAAGTATATTAAACTAAGTATAGAATCTCAGCTTCAATATAAGGCCTCCTTTATTATGATGTCTATTGGTCATTTCTTAATAACTTTTATTGAATTTCTCGGTGTATGGGTATTGTTTGAAAGATTTGGTAGTATTAAAGGTTTTACTTTTGAAGAAGCCGCCTTATTCTATGGAATAGTTCATATTGCCTTTTCCATTACAGAAGGTTGGACTAGAGGATTTGATACTTTTCCTAGACTAGTCAGATTAGGAGATTTTGATAGGATATTACTTAGACCAAGGACTACAGTATTACAGATTCTAGGACATGATTTTCAGATAATGAGAATAGGTAGATTTGTTCAAGGTCTTGTAGTGCTTATATGGGCTATATTTAGATTAAAGATAGAATGGACTCTAGGGAAAATCTTATTATTGATAGGATCTATTATTGGAGGAAATTTTCTATTTTCAGGTCTTATAGTACTTCAAGCTACCTTATCTTTTTGGTCTGTACAGAGTCTAGAAATAGTAAATTCCTTTACCTATGGTGGAGTTCAAGCAGCACAATACCCCATTTCTATATATAAACCTTGGTTTAGAAAAATACTTATATATGTTATACCATTAGCTACAGTGAATTATTTTCCTGCTATGAGTATATTAGGAAAGTCTCAATTATTAAACTATCCTATTTGGATAGGGTGGGTTTCTCCATTCATTGGGTTCATGTTCTTTATATTTTCTATATTAATATGGAGAATTGGAGTAAAGCATTATACCTCTACTGGAAGTTAAAAGTAACAGGAGTTGTATCTAACAACTCCTGTTACTTTTTTATTCTCTAAATCTATATCCAATACCACTCACTGTATCAATATAATGTTTTTGTTTTTTAGTATCTCCTAGCTTTTTCCTGATAGAAGATATATGCATATCTACAACTCTAGTATCTGGGCTATAATCCAGTCCTCCAATTTTATCTAATATAGTTTGCCTATGTATAACTTTACCAGGATTTGAAGCTAATAAATATAGTATTTCAAATTCCTTGAAGGAAAAGTTAATGACTTCATTATTCTTTTTTATTATTCTCTTATTTACGTTTATTTCCAAATCATGAAAAGCTATTATAGGACCAGTTTTATCTTCAATAGCCTGAGATCTTCTTATAGAAGCATTTAATCTAGCTATTAATTCCCTATGATGGAATGGCTTTGTTATATAATCATCTGCACCCATTTCAAGTCCAAGGATAGTATCTAATTTATCATGGTTTACTGTAACTATTAAGATGGCAATATTTTTATGTATTGGGTGATTTCTAATGTATTTTAATATTTCAAACCCACTAGTGTCTGGCAGGGCTAAATCCAGTATAGCAGCAACAATTTTATTATTCATCAATGATTCTATAGACTCTGCCCCATTAGTTGCTTTTAATACAGAAAAACCATATTTATTTAATATTGCATTAAAAAGCTTCATACTTATAATATCATCTTCAACCACTAAGACTTGATTGCCCATAATTTGTCTCCTTACTAATATAGTTTAGATAATGTACTTCTTACAATTATAGTTTAAACTAAGAGAAAAATATTTTCTATCATAGATAAATATATACATTGTATCATATAAAGAGAATTTAATACAAATAATTCCGATAATAACATAAAATGGAAGGTGAGGAGAGATTGGATACTAAAAAGACAGAAAAGTGTGTATTTAAAAATATTAGAGAGATGGACAAAATAGAAGACCAGTTACATAGTATACATCCCTTGTTGGAGTATATGTTTGAAAATGCTACAGAAGGGATGTGTATTATAGATGATAATCGTAGGATAATAAAGGTTAATAGTAAATTATTAAAGATATTAGATGTTAATGAAGATAAGATATTGGATAAAAAATGTTATGAAATTAACTCTCATATTATCTGTGATTTAAAAGAATGTCCATTAGAGAGAATGAAAAAAGGAGAACATTACATTACTTATGAAATCAAAAAAAGATTAATGGATAGGGAAATTTTTTTACTTATTACAGCAACTCGACTATTTGCTATTGATAAAGAATTAAGGGGAACTGTGTTACGACTGAAAGATATAACAGTATTCAAAGAGCAAGAAAAATCTATAAAAAAACATCTGAACTTATTAAAACATACAATAGATTCTATTCAAGATATAATAGCTATAATTAAACCAGATTTAACTGTAGAACTACTAAATAAAGAAGGATATAAATTTTTTGATTCTAATCAGAATAACGTTATAGATAAAAAGTGGAATCAACTTATTGAAGAAAAACTAGGAAAAGAAGGATTATTAAATTATCAAGCAGCTAGTTGTAAAGACAGATTTATCAGGAAAAAGTATTTTCCTAAAATTGATAAGTATATGGATTGGTACAGCAAATTAATTTTTGATGAAAAGGGTAATGTAAAATTTATTATTGAAAGGTTAGTTGATATAACAACATCTGTAAAACATGAAGAAGAGCTAAATCAAGATAAAGGGTTAAATATACTACAGAATGAATTTTTAAGAGACATAAGTCATGAAATACGTACACCAATGAATGGAATTATTGGTCTGGTAGAATTATTAGGAGACACACCGTTAAACGATACACAAAGAGAATATATTGATATGTTAAGATTTACAACTGATAGGTTTCTTTCTCTTGTAAATGACATATTAGATCTATCTAAGATACAAGCTGGGAAGTTTGAGCCTATAAATGATAAATTTAATATTTTAAAACTACTCAAAGATATTACACATTATTTTAAATTGCAGGCAAATAAAAAGGGATTAGACTTTCATTATAAAATAAATGATAATATGCCCCATAGTATAATTGGCGATATGGATAGATTAAGTCAAGTCCTATTTAATATCATTGGAAACTCTATAAAATTTACCGAAAAAGGATATATTAGTCTAGAATTGGAAGTGTGTTATGAAGATGATGAACAAATAGATATTCTTTTTAGTGTAAAGGATACAGGAATAGGTATACCTAGTGAGAATATAGATACAGTTTTTGAAAGCTTTAATCAAGTAAATCTGAAAGCTTCAAGAGAATATGGAGGTACAGGTTTAGGACTTGCTATTTCTAAGAAACTTGTAGAGCTCATGGGAGGAGAAATAAAAGTAAAATCACAGCAAGGTAAAGGAAGTGTATTTTCTTTCAACTTAAAATTTTTAAAAGATGATTATAAAGGTTTAGATAAGAAATCCTTAAATTTAAAAGAAAGTTCTATAGAAAATATTTTATTTTATGGAATTCGTATTTTGGTTGCAGAAGATGATATTGTGAATCAAAGAATAATAAAAAGTATATTGGATAAAAAAAAGTGTATAGTGAGCATAGTTTCAAATGGCAAAGACACATTGGAATATTGGCAAAATAACGATGTTGATTTAATACTAATGGATATTGAAATGCCAGTGATGAACGGATTTGAAATAGTAAAAGAAATTAGAGAAAGAGAATTGGTAACAGGTAAGTATACCCCTATAATTGCATTAACTGGAGCTACGATGAGAGAAGATAGAGAGAAATGTTTAAAAATGGGAATGGATGGATATATATCAAAACCTATAAGAATAGATAGAATTTATCAAGCAATAAATAGTGTATTGAGAAAGTATAGAAAAATAGAAAGTTTAAGTATAAGGCAGTTTCTTGAGAGGGTAGATGGAGATAAAGAAGTTTTGACGGAAATAATAGAAGATATAATATCTGATGATTATGAGAAAGAATACTTAGGAAATATAGAAACATGTATAGAGCAAGGAAATTTAGAGGCTTTAAGTAAGAATATTCATAAATTTAAGGGAAGTATATCAAATTTTGACGCATATAATGCTATTAATATTCTAGAAACAATGGGTGAGAATATAAAATCTAGAAATCTATATATAATAAGGCATTTATTTAAAGAATTAAAAAATGAATTTTTTGATATTAAATGTGAGCTTAAAGAATATAAAAGAAAATTCCTAAACAACCTATAAATATAGGTTGTTTTTTACAAAAAAATTACATAATCTCCTATGGAATTTACAACGATTATATATAATAATTTTCAATAACGTCGAAGGCTGTTGTCTTTTGTAATATTATATAAAAATTTTAAGACTAATAATATAAATAAAAGCTTTGAAAAAGTTTTTCAATATGGTTTAAAGAATCTAGAGAATAAGGAGTTCACAAAAATATTATGGGAAGATATACTCTATGATAATTCCTATAGTTTTAGAGAAACTATAGAAACTGTGGCATGGGGATATTTAATTAGTAGATTCGTGGAAAAGATAAAATTTAAGAATTATTGGTTAAAAGTAAAAAATATTTATGATTTATATTATTTAAAAATTAAAATGGAGGTGTTATAAGTGAAAAGTATAAAAACAAAACTTATTATTTATTTTTCTGCATTGATTTTACTATCATCTATTGCATTAGGAGCAATTTCTATTATATATTCTAGTATAACCTTAACGGGAGAGGCAGAAAAAACTCTTATTGCCCTAACGGCAGAAGGGGCTAGGGTGACAGACAGTAGAATTGAGACTCAAATGCGAACATTAGAAGCTATAGCAAATATGGCAGATATAGGAAGTATGGATTGGACGTTACAAAGGCCTATTTTGGAAGAACAATTAAAAAGAACTAATTTTCTTGACTTTGGAGTAGTGAATCTAACAGGAAATATCTATTATGCAGATGGTACAATTTCTAAGTTTGGAGATAGAGAATATATAGAGAAGGTCTTAAAAGGTGAGGATAATATATCAGATTTAACGATTAGTAGTGTGACAGGCAAGCCTGTTTTTATGTATGGGACTCCTATAGAAAAAGATGGCAAAATAGTTGGTGCTTTAATAGGCAGTAGAGATGGATATGCTTTGAGTGATATAATAGATGAAACTGGCTATGGTGAAAGTGGTTATGCATATATGATTAATGACATTGGAACCACAGTTGCTCATCCTGATAGAGATATGGTATTGAGACAACAAAATATTATAGAAGAAGCAAAGAGTGATGAAAGTCTAGCATCAGCAGCGGAACTATTTAAAAAGATTTTAGTAGAAAAAAATGGCGTTTCAGATTATTCACTTAATAATCAAGATTTATATGCTGCATATGCACCAATAGAAGGAACTAACTGGATATTAGTTATTACGGCAAATATAGATGAGGTATTGTCTGCTATTCCACCAATGCGTAATAGCATCTTAATAGCAGCAGCAATTAGCTTAATCGTTAGTATGGCTATTACATATTTAGTAGGGAATTCAATTTCAAAACCTATTATTCAAGTGGTAAGATATTCAGAAAATATAGCCAATCTTGATATTAGGGAAAGTGTTTCCCAAGATTTTCTTAATAAAAAAGATGAAATTGGAATATTAGCAAAATCATTTCAAAGTATAACTGATAATCTTAGAGATATTATTAAAGAGGTTAATTATTCTTCAGAGCAAGTAACTTCTACTTCGGAAGAACTGACAGCTACTACACAGCAATCGGCTGCTGCTGCAGAAGAAATAGCAAGAACAGCAGATGAGATATCAAAAGGTGCAGCTGAACAAGCGCAGAATACTGAGGGAGGATCTTCAAAGGCTGTTTTATTAGGGCAGATTATCGAAAAAGACATAGGATATATGAAAAACTTGAACACTGTTTCAAATAAGATTACGGAAGTAGTTAATGAAGGATTAAAAGAAATTCAAAACCTATATGAAATAACTGAAGAAAGTAACAGTGCAACGGGAGAAATCAATGAGGTTATATTAAAAACAAATGAGAGCTCTATTAAAATAGGACAGGCTAGTAATGTAATAGCATCAATAGCAGAACAAACTAACTTATTGGCTTTAAATGCAGCAATAGAAGCAGCAAGAGCTGGAGAATCAGGAAGAGGATTTGCAGTTGTAGCAGAAGAGATTAGAAAATTAGCAGAAGAATCCACAGAGTCTACAAAGTCTATTGACCAGATAGTTAATGAATTACAGGATAATGCACAAAATGTTGTAAAGACAATGGAGAGAGTATCAGCCATATCTCATGAGCAAACAAAGAGTGTAATTAACAGTAAAGATAAATATATATTAATCGCAGAAGCTATGGAGGAGGCAGAAAAAGCAGTTTTAAAATTAAATGATTCGGGGTTAGATATGGAAAGAATGAAAAATGAAATACTTCACACCCTTGAAAATCTATCAGCTATTGCACAAGAAAATTCAGCTGCAACAGAGGAAGTAACAGCATCTATAGAAGAACAAACGGCTTCAATAGAAGAAATTGCAAGTGCCAGTGAGGGATTAGCAAACTTAGCACAAGATTTACAATCAATTATTAAGAAGTTTAGAGTTTAAGATAAAAGCTCCTATGTTTAATTAAATGACTTAAACATAGGAGCTTTTGTAACCAGTGAGAAAATAAATATAACTTTCTATAGATGGATTTCATAAAATGCTTTTTCAATATATGAATGTTTAAATGAAGGCTTTTTATATAAATCTATCTAATTATCTTGAATAATCTTTAACTTTAATGTAAAATTACTTAGAGTTACTAAATAGAGTAACTATTAATCAACTAGGAGAGGCTAATATGAGTAAAAATATTAATTTAACAGAAGGTAATATTTCCAGTACCCTTACTAAACTAGCATTACCTATTATGGGTACATCTTTTATACAGATGATGTATAATTTAACAGATATGATGTGGCTAGGGCGACTTAGTACTAAGGCTGTAGCTGGTGCAGGTACAGTGGGGTTTTTTATGTGGTTTGGGATGTCATTAGTGCTGATTTCTTCAATAGGAGTGAGTGTAGGAGTATCTCAGGCTTATGGAAGGGAAGATATGGAGGATGCTAGGGAATATATATCTAGTGGAATAAAGCTAGACATACTTATAGGTATCATATATTCATTATTATTACTAATCTTTAGACATCAGGTGATTGGATTTTTTAATTTGGGTGACGCAGAGACTATTCAATTAGCCACAGATTATTTAACAATTATAGCTTGTGGATTTATATTTCACTTTATTAACCCAATATATTCAGCAGTATTTAATGCATCAGGTAATAGTATTACACCTTTTATTATAAATACTATGGGGTTAGTTACTAATATAGTTTTAGATCCTATTTTAATCTTTGGTATAGGACCTTTTCCTGAAATGGGGATAAAGGGAGCGGCATTAGCTACTGTACTTGCTCAAGTTGTAGTTACTTCAATATACATAGTAGTATCAAGAAAAAATAAAGAGTTATTTTCCCATTTGCATCTTTTTAAGTTACCAAAGAAAAACTATATTAAAGGAATACTTAAATTAGGTTTTCCTGCGTTTTTACAGTCAGGAGCTCATGCATCAATATCAATGGTTTTGACAAAAATACTAGCAAAATGGGGTCCTACTCCAGTAGCAGTACAATCTGTAGGCTCTCAAATAGAGTCTATATCTTGGATGACAGCAGAAGGGTTTTCTACTGCAATAGCAGCCTTCGTAGGACAAAATTATGGTGCTAGAAACTATGATAGGGTAAAAGAAGGATATTATAAGGGGCTTAGGATAGTTGGTACTATAGGAATTTTTTCAACTATATTACTTATATTTGCTGGGGAACCTATATTTAGAATATTTACACCAGGAGACGCTACTGCAATAGCTCAAGGAGCCATATATCTAAGAATTTTAGGATTTTCTCAATTTTTTATAACTATTGAAATAGCATCCACAGGAGCATTTAATGGAATTGGTAGAACTCAAATCCCAGCAATAACCGGAATTATATTAAATTCACTAAGGATTCCAGGAGCTTTACTTTTATCCAGTACCATATTAGGAATGACTGGAGTATGGTGGAGTATGAGTATTAGCACTATATTTAAGGGAATTATTTTAACCTCTTTATTTATGTATGTAATAAAAAAGGGATTACATACTAAATAAGTAACAAAAATGGTGCAGCCCTAATCCTAAGCCTATTGATGGGCTAGGACGGCCACCAAGTTTGTTACTTATTATGATCAGTTTACTCTTCGAGCTGCAACTACGTCAACACCAGTACCCAATATATTTTTTATAATGATCTCTCTCTTTTCTATAGGGGCAGATACTTCAGTTACCTTGATAATTTCCATGCATTCATCAACCAAATTTTCGGGAATAACTTCATTAGTTTTAACGGGAAGTCTGCCCATAGGACCATTATTAAGTAACACTCTAGATGTAAGAATTCTTGAAGGTTCTAAGAGTTCATTAATACCATATTCTTTACCTCTATTACATCTATTACCTTCAACTGAAAATTGAGAATCATCATTTTTGGTTATTCTAAGGTCACAGCCCACAGGGCAAACCTTACATTTTTTTTCAACTATGTTCATAATAGGACCTCCATGATAAATTAACATAATCATTATAACATATTATGGTGGATGTAGTATATTTAATAAAAGGAGATGATTTAATGGATGTTTTGCAGGCTATAATGACTAGAAGAAGTATACGAAAATTTACAGGAGAAGTAATTACAGAAGAACAATTAGATACATTGCTTAGAGCGGGATTTCAAGCACCTTCTGCTCATAATATTCAACCTTGGCATTTTGTAGTAGTTAGAAATAAGGAATTACTTGAAAAAATATCAGATTTTCACAAGTATGCAAAGATGCTACCTAGTGCTGGATGTGGAATAATAGTTTGTGGTGATGAAGAAAAACAGTCAAATAGAGGGTTTTTGGTAGAGGATTGTTCTGCCGCCATACAAAACATGCTTTTAGCCGCTCACGGCATAGGATTAGGTGCAGTATGGTGTGGCCTATATGATTCTGGAAATCTAGTTGAGGTTATGAAGGATGTACTAGAGTTACCTAATAATATTATACCTATAGGTATGGTAGTAGTAGGAAATAAAGAGAAAGATATGGAACAAACAAATAGATATGATGATAATAAAATACACTATGATAAATGGTAGATAAAAAATGAGTATATGTATATAATAGAGCATAAGTATAATTAATATACCTAGATAATATTATTATAAGGGGTTTTGTTATGATATCTAGAACCGAAATAGTTACAAGGCTGTTGCTGTCTGCTATAATAGGTGGATTTATAGGCACTGAAAGAGAGGTTAACAATAGGCCAGCAGGATTAAGAACACATATACTAGTTACATTAGGATCCACCTTAGTTATGCTTGTTTCCATTGATGGATTTCAATCTGCAGATCCTTCTAGATTAGCAGCACAGGTTGTTAGTGGAATAGGTTTCCTTGGGGCGGGAACTATTATGAGAACAGGTAATAATATCAGTGGACTTACTACTGCTGCCAGTTTATGGGTATGCGCTGGAATTGGCTTAGCGGTTGGAGCAGGATATTATCTAGGAGCTATAGTTACTACTGCCATAGTCCTTGCTACTTTAATGAGTTTAGGTATATTTGAAAAAAGGATATTAAGGAAAAAATATCAGGCTATTGAAGTAATAGCCACAAATAGACCAGGGATTATAGGGCAAATAGGAGTTTTATTCGGAAAACACTATGTTTCTATTAAAGATATAACCATTTTAAATAATGACAATGAATATGACGAAGATAGCGGGATTATGGAAATTCGATTTCTAATCAAGACACCTAATAATTTTAATATAAATAACTTATATAAAGAAATCTATCAGATTCATGGTATTATTAGCGTTAGCTTTGAAGGTAATATTATACCGCATAATAAAGATATAGATTTTTAATTAATATAGTTATTGTATAATATAAGATAATGTCGTATAGAAAGTATTAAGGAACTAGGAGTTGCAAAAATGTATAAAAAAACTATTAAAATTTTAATATTATTACTAGCTACATCCTTGATTTTATTTACAGGAGGATGCAAAAAAGAAAAGATAGTAGAAAAAGAAGAAATAGAAAAAAATGAAGGAGGAAATGATATGACATTAGAGCAGCTAGAGCAACCACAAGAAGGAGAAGAAATTGCAGTTATTACTACAAATTATGGAGAAATAAAAATAAGACTTTTTCCAGAAATAGCACCAAAAGCAGTGGAAAATTTTAAGACTCATGCTAGAGATGGATATTATAATGGTGTTACTTTCCATAGAGTAATGAATGAATTTATGATTCAAGGGGGAGATCCAGATGGTACTGGTAGGGGTGGTCAAAGTATCTGGGGTAAACCTTTTGAAGATGAGTTTAATGTAAATTATAGAAACTTTAGAGGAGCATTATCCATGGCTAATGCTGGGCCTAATACTAATGGGAGTCAATTTTTCATAGTACAAAAAACAGAAACTGAGGAAAACATAATCAAGCAAATGAAAGAAGCAGGTGAACAAAGAGGATATCCAGATGCAGTAATAAATGCTTATGCTGAACTAGGAGGTACCTATTGGCTAGATGGTGCACATACAGTATTTGGTCAAGTATTTGAAGGAATGGATATTGTAGATAAAATAGCTTCTGTAGATGTTGATGCAAACGATAAACCAGTTGAGCCAGTTGTTATGGAGAAGGTGGAAATATTAGAATATAAATAATCAGCAATAAGGGGGAGGATAGCATGAAAGAAAAGGTTGGAAATATTATAAAAGAATTTGTTTTCAGCTATCAAAACAATGAGGATATATCTACAAAGTGGAAAGAACCATTAATTGCTTATGCTGATGCAGATGATATTATGTTTAGTAAATTAAAAGAAGCAGTAAGCGAAACTCATTTATTACCTCATGATTTGCTTGATGATGCAGAAACAGTAATTGCTTATTTTCTTCCCTTTGAAGAATATATACCAAATAGCAATATCGAAAATAGGCACAGCTCTAAGGAATGGGCAACTGCCTACATAGAAACAAATAAAATTATTGCGGAAATAAATAAACATCTAAAAGAGAAACTACAAGAGTCAGGATATAGCCTTGAAGTTGTACCTGCAACACATAATTTTGATACAGAAAAACTAATGAGTGATTGGTCCCATAGGCATGTAGCATATATAGCTGGACTTGGAAAGTTTGGATTAAATAATATGTTGATTACTGAAAAAGGTTGTTGCGGTAGAATAGGCACTGTGGTTACAAATATAAAAATACAGCCGACTACGAGACAAGATAAGGAAAATTGCCTATATAAGCATAATGGCAGCTGCAAGAAATGTGTAGACAGATGTGTAAATAATGCATTGAAACTAGATGAATTCAATAGACATTTATGTTATGAGATGTGTTTAACAAATGGAGAAACCTATAAAGATATGGGATTGGCAGATGTTTGTGGCAAATGTTTGGTTAAATTGCCTTGTTCTTTTAGAAATCCAGTTAAGTAGTTGTTGACAGAGTTATATGAACTAAAAACAAAGCCTATGGGTGAAATTCCATAGGTTTTGTTGTAATATAGATCGTTTTGCCAGTTCAAATTTACAAATAGAAAAACTCCAGAAGAATATGTTAATAAGATATCATCAATAGTACGCAACAAATTAAAATAGGAAGTAAATATTAATAAGGTTTTATTACAAGGGTTAGAACAAAGATTTTAAACCGTAACCTCTATCAGAGTATCAATAAAATATCAAGTAATGAGATAATTTTGGGTATATATTAAAGAGCTTATGTTTAGAGAATGTTCTCAACTTATTTTCTTATAAGATAGCTTTTTGCTAAAAAATAATTGACATGAATAATAAAGATGTGGATTTTCATATAAAGCATATATATGGGGGAGATATATGAGAAACTATAAAATTATAAGAGGTTTATTATTAACTTCAATATGTATAACATTATTGACAGCATGTGAAAAGGAATCAGAAAGTATTTCTCAAATGGAAGAGTCTGAGGTTTATAAAAGTACCTATATAACGCAAGAAAATGATAATAAGAATCAAATTGTGAATCAGAAAGTATATGAAAGTTTTAAGGGGACATGGAGTGAGGAAGGTAAACAGAAAGAAGAAATTTTACATAATGGAGGTAGTTATTTAGAAGTATATGAAATAAATAATAATTTTCTCAAGGGCTCTTATATATCTGTTCAGGAACAATCCCTAAGAATTGCTGAAGTTGATATTGCTGCGGAAATCAATGATTATTACATTTCTGAGAGCTTTTCTGATGATGGATTTGGAAATAGAGGAATCATGCAAATAAGAATGGCAACTGAAGAGGTAAGAGTTGAAATATTATTTGAACATAAAGAAGAAAGTAATTGGTCGATTCAGGATTCAGATTTAGTGCCTATGAATGAAATAAGAAAATATGACGAAGAGGAGCTTGTTTTGTATACGAGTGCAATTAATGATTATAGAGAAAAAATGGGGAAATTTGATGTAGACTATGATAATTTTATTTTTGATACGGATGAAAGAGTATATTCTATGGAGGAAATAGAAGAATTAACAGAGATACAGCGTTCTATTTTTCGAAATGAGATTTATGCAAGGCATGGATATGTATTTGAATTAGAAGTACTTAATCAGTTATTCAAAAAATATAGTTGGTATGTGCCAATGAAGTCACAAAAATTTTTTGATACAAATGATTTTTCAGAGTATGAGCAAGAGAACCTAAATAATATTGTGCAATATTAATATATATTGTTTTGATATAAGAATAATTGTGAAAAAACAACTATAAAAAACGGTGGTCATCTCAGCCAATAGGACTAGGGATACACGTTTTTTATAGTTGTTTTTATTCTACCATCTTTTAAACTTATCTTCTAATATAGCAACTAACTTATACATTACAGCGGATATAATAGCTAATATGAATACACTCATCATTACAATATCCAGCTTAAAGACTTGCCCACCATATACAATTAAATATCCTATGCCTGCTTTCGATACTAAAAACTCTCCTACAATTACTCCTACCCAAGATAAACCAATATTTATTTTTAATGTGCTTATTAGAGCAGGTATAGAAGAAGGTAATACTACTTTTTGTAAAATTTGCAGCTTAGTGGCACCAAAGGTATTTAACAATCTAATTTGATCTTCATCGACAGCTATAAAGCTTGCAAACATATTCATAATAGTGACTACTATTGATACGGTAATAGCTGTGACAATAATACCAGAATAACCTGCTCCAACCCAAATAATTATAATAGGTGCCAAGGCAGTTTTAGGAAGACTATTTAGCATAACTAGATATGGATCTAATACTTTTGCCCAAAAATCTGACCACCAAAGCCCAACGGCAACAACCATGCCTAATAATGTGCCTCCCAAAAAGCCTACTATAGTTTCAAACACTGAAATTCCCACATGATAAAATAGATTTCCTTGCTTAGTATAATTTAAAAATAGTCTCCATATTTGCGATGGGTAACTGGTTAGAAAGGTATCTATCCATTTAAAGTGTGCAGCTATTTCCCATAAACAAAGAATTAAGACTAAAATACTTATTTGAGTTAATAATATATTTCTATTTTTCCTTTTTACACTAATTAGGTAATTCTCGTGCTCTTCAGAAATATTTTTATTAGACATGAACATCCAGCTCCTTCCATATTTTATTGAAATAGTGTCTAAACTCTGGAGCTTCTCTACACTTCAGCGGTGTTCTACATCCATCAGGACAAGTTAGATTTATATCAATTATTTCCTTAATATGTGCAGGTCTCTTTGAAAGAATAACTACCCTATCTGACAAACTAATGGCTTCAGCTATATCATGAGTTATCAATAGACCAGTTTTTTTCTCTCTTTTTAATATAATTCCAATTTCATCTGCTATGGCAAGTCTTGTCTGATAATCTAAAGCAGAAAAAGGTTCATCCAGAAGAAGTAAATCAGGCTCTAGTAAAAGAGTTCTAATAAGAGCAACTCTTTGTCTCATGCCTCCTGATAATTGGCTTGGATAACTATTGATAAAATCACCTAATCCATAATTTTCTAGCATTTCCTTTGCTGCTTTGTAATCTTCAGGAGTTAATTTACCTTGAATCTCCAGTCCAAGTATTACATTTTGCATAATAGTTCTCCACTCTAAGAGTTGATCTTTTTGAAACATATAACCGATATTTCTATTAGATTTAGTTACTTTCTTGCCATTTATCAGGACACTTCCAGTACTTGGCTGGATAAGCCCAGCTATTATTGAAAGTAAGGTAGATTTTCCACATCCACTTGGTCCAACTATTCCAACGATTTCTCCCTCTAATATATTTAAATCTATATTTTTAATAGCTACAGTTTCTCCCTCTAGGCTGTGGTAAGTCATTCCAATATTTTTAATTTCTACTATAATTTTCTCATCCATAGTATCCCTCCCAAAAGTAATATATAGTACTTTATTGTATTCTCAAGGAAAGGAATATGTGAGATTACAAAAAAATATTAATTTTGTAGAAAGTAAGAAAAGATGATATAATATTGCAGTAATAATCTTAAGGGGGAATTATTTTGCATCAGTACAAAGGAAAATTAATTATACATACAGGATCTATGTTTTCTGGCAAAACTTCTAGTCTAGAAAAGGACATAAAAAGATTCAATATAGCAGGATATAAAACTGTAGCTTTCAAGCCGGCAGTAGACACTAGATATCCTAAATCTGAAATAAGAACTCATGATAATACAACATTAAATGCAGTAATGGTAAACAATATATCTGAAATATATGAATACTGCAGGATTCACAATCCAGATGTTATAGCTATAGATGAGGTACAATTTTTAGGTGGTAAAATAGAAGATATAGTGAAAGCTATCACTAAGTTTCTAGAAAAGGATGTAACAGTTGTATTAGCAGGTCTGGATATGGATTTTAGCGGACAGGCATTTGAAATAGTAAAGGAATTAATGCCTATGGCAGATTATCTATATAAACATCATGCAGTATGTGCTAAATGTGGAACAGATGCTTGGGTGAGTCATAGAAAGACTAAAGCACAAGAAAGAATAGTTATAGGAGCAACAGATGAATATGAGCCTCTTTGCAGAAAATGCTTCCTAGAAGAACAAAATGATTAGGTGAGAGAAGATATGGAAAGATATATAAAATTTGAACCTTCAAAACAGCCACTATATGATGAATATAATAAGGATTATATGTATTTATTTAATGAAGACAGACTTATGGTAGAAGTTAAGGATGGAGAGTATACTATACCTAATAGAGAAGGCTTAGAGAGATTTAAACCACATATAAACTATCTACAGTGTTTAGGTGCTTATAATGGAATAAATTGTTACTGTGGCGAAATAGAAGAACTTACAGCAGATAATTATAAGTTTATAGATTTGAGGGCATACTCGAAAAATATAAGTCACGACGATTTTTTAATATCAGCCAAAGCACTACTTTTACTAGATTATGTGAGGACTAATCAAAGATGTGGAATTTGTGGTTCTAAGATGATTATGAAAGTTAGTGGAAATGATAGAGCTATGATCTGCACAAACTGTGATCATATGGTATGGCCTAAAACGGCACCTGCAATAATCGTAGCAATTACCAAAGAAGATAAACTACTATTAGCACATAATAAAATGTTTCCAGAGGGAATGTATAGCATATTAGCAGGGTTTGTTGAGATGGGAGAGACATTCGAGGATTGTGTAAAGAGAGAAGTATTCGAAGAAACGGGAATAAAAGTGCATAATATAAAATACTTTGGTTCACAACCTTGGCCATTTCCAAATTCAATGATGATAGGATTTACAGCAGAATATCTTGAAGGTGAGATAAAGGTAGATAATGATGAAATAGTTGATGCAAAATGGTTTTCAAAAGAGGAAATGCCAGGAAAATATAGGAAATCTATTAGCATTAGCACAGAGTTAATAGAGTGGTTTTTGAATAGGTAAGCTAGAAGTAGACAGAGTACATTTCTTCTGTCCTTTTGATGATTTTGTTGATTTCTTATTGAAAAACTAGATAAGCTATGGTATCATTTAATTAATTAAAATAATATAAAAGGATGGAAATTGCAATAATGAGAATATAATTCACTTAATTTAAAGGAACAATTTGAGCTTAGAAAAATAATACCTATTTGATAGGTTTGTTTTTGGTGTAAAGATGTTCTGAAGTGGATTATTAATCGTTTATTATTTATTTAAATTAACCATGCTATTTGGTTGGTTTATTCCTTTTTGTAATAATAAAAGATATTTAGTCCCTTCAGATTTTAGGAGGGATTTTTTTATGTTGATTTTAGATATTAATAATTTAAAAAAATATTATGGATATAGGCTTATATTAGATATTAAAGATTTAAAAGTATATTCAGGTGATAAAATAGGTTTAGTTGGGCTAAACGGATCTGGAAAAACCACATTACTAAACTTAATTTCAAAAGAAATCAATCCTGAGGAAGGAACAATTAGGACCACCATGGAACCATTCTATATTAAACAGCTAGAAGACAGCCCTAATAAAGAAGTAGATAAGGAGTATATGAGTAAATTTGGGCTAAAAGATAAAAATGAGCAATTTATGAGTGGTGGAGAATTGACTAGATTAAAAATTGCTAAGTTCTTGACTGATGATAGAAAATTTCTTCTTGCAGATGAGCCAACTTCCAATCTTGATTTTGAAGGAATAAATTTATTAATAGAAAAATTATCTAAATTTGATGGAAGTATGATTATCACTTCTCATGATAGAGATTTACTAGATAAAGTATGCAATAAGATAATAGAAATCGAGGATGGAAAAATTAAAATATATGAGGGCAATTATTCTGACTATAAAGCTCAAAAAGAACTAGAGAAAAAGACTCAAGAACTAGAGTATGAGAAATATATTAGAGAAAAGGAGAGATTGCAGAAGGCTCTAATTGATACAAAACAGAATTTGGAGAAAATTAGAACGACACCTAAAAGAATGGGAAACTCAGAAGCAAGACTCCATAAGATGGGGGGGCAGGTAAATAGGAAAAAACAAGATAATAAAGTTAAAGCAATAGCTAAAAGAATAGAAAAATTAGAAGTAAAAGATAAAGTGAAAGAACTAGAAAAAATAAATCTAGATATTAGAGGTAAAGAGATTTTTTCAAAAATAGTAATTGAAGGTAAGGATATTACCAAGGCTTTTGGAAAGAGAATATTATTCAAGAACTCAGATTTTCAAATATATAATAAATCCAAGGTAGGATTAATTGGTGATAATGGTACTGGAAAGACTACATTATTGAAAATGATACTAGAGAATGCACCTAATATTAATATCTCTAAGAAAGCCAATATAGGCTATTTTAGTCAAAATTTAAATATTCTAGATGAAAATAAAAGTATAATAGAAAATCTTCTTGAATTAAGTTGTCTAGAGCAAGAGGCAAGAGATATTTTAGCAAGATTTCTATTTAAGAGGGACGATGTATACAAAAAGGTTAGTGTGTTAAGTGGTGGAGAAAAAGTAAAAGTATCTTTGGCAAAAATACTATTGAATAATTTTAATATATTAATATTAGATGAGCCAACTAATTATTTGGATATATATTCAATTGAAGCGGTAGAAGAAGCTTTAATAAATTATGATGGTACATTATTATTTGTATCACATGATAGGAGATTAATTGAAAAAGTAGCAGATACAATAATGGTAATTGAGAATAATAAAATCAATACATTTCAAGGAACTTTCAATGAATATAATAATAAAGCTTTAGTTAATGATTCTAATGACAAAGATTTGCTCTATAGGAGGGCAATATTAGAAAATAAACTAAGTGAGGTAATAGGACTTCTTTCTATTTCCAAAAATGATGAAGAGAAGGAGAAGCTTGATTTAGAGTATCAAAAAATATTGAAGGAATTAAACGAAATTAAATAAAAGGAGACAGAGAAAAATATAGACAATCTATTAGCATTAGTATAGAACTAGTAGAGTAGTTTATAAATAGGTAAAGACGGAATAAAATATTTCCGGTTTTTACCTATTTATTATTAATTAGGACCTTGTATTAGGTAGGATAGTATATAATATAGTCAACAATATTTAATAATATAAAAATACAGGGGGGATATTGGTGAATAGAAATTTTGTTGTTTCATTAATTTTATTGTTTATCTTAATTGTCATTATTGCAACTGGATGTAATCAAGCAAAAACTTGTATAGCTAGAGATATAAGCTTAATGGAAACAATAACTGAATCGAAAAATTCTATTAATGTTTCTGTTGATCCAAGAATAGAGCTTTTGTCTATTGTTCAAATTTTAAGTAATTATCCAGAAAAATTTCCAACGCTAATTACTAAAGAGAAATTTGATTACAAAGATAAAGTAATGGATTATTTTGGTGAGTTTAAAGAACATAAGGCAATAAAGACTTTAGAAGGAATGATGCCAGATTTTAGCTATGATGTACCTCCAGGACTGATGCTTTTTATGGATAAAAACTTTAATGTTAGAGAAGATGTTGAATTGACAGAATATATAATTGAGAGGGCTGATGGAAAAAATAATATAAATGAATTATTTGAATCTCTTAAAGAGTTTTGTATAGATACCAATTTTATTGATTTCTTCAATGATAATAGTAATTATTATAATAGAATAATTAATAGCACTCTTGAATTAATTCCTTCTGATTCTAATATTATCGAAGATTTAGAAGAATACTATGGAATGAAGCAGAAAAGTTATAATGTTGTATTAGTGTCTCTGTATGGAAATGGAGCATTTGGACCTAACATTGACACTAAAGAAGATGATACAGAAATATATAGTGTTTTAGGTTGTATCGGGATTGATATGATGGACCTACCAATGTTTGGTGGTTGGAGTTTCTTTACTGGATTACAGCAACATGAATTTAGCCATTCATTTATCAATCCTATAACAGACAAAAATCATAATTTGGCTTATTCTTACGAAGAATTATTCATACCGATAAAAGGCAAAATGAGAAGTATGGCATATACTAATTGGAGCACTTGTCTAAATGAACATATAATTCGTGCACTAACGTCAAGATTTGCCTATCATGAAGATAATCTTGATGGAATTAGAGCTCTTGAAATGGAAAAAGAAACTGGTTTTATTTATGTTGAAGCCCTATTTAATAAACTAGAAGAATATGAAAATAATAGAGATAAATATTCTACAATAGAAGATTTTTATCCAGAGCTTCTAAAATCATTAGATGAATTTATGGATAAAAACTAAAAATTTAAAACCTACGAAAGTGAGTTTTTTATACGGAATAAGTTGTGTATTTAGTTTTAATTTCACCTCTTTATGTTATAATATTAATATTAACTAAGAGCGAATCTAAAACACCAAGGAGATGTAATAGGATATGAAATATGTAACTAGTGATATACACGGCAGATTAGATAGGTTAAAGAAACTTATTGAAACTATAGAGCTTCGAGAAAATGATATACTCTATATAATTGGAGATTTAGTAGATAGAGGGGAAAAGCCTATTGAAACTATCGAATTTGTCATGAATCATCCACAGATAGAAGTAATTATGGGAAACCATGATGAGATGATGCTCTATGCATTAAAGTATAAAGATGAGAAACAAATAGAAAGATGGGGGAGAAATGGATGTGAGCCTACTATAGAAGGCTTTTCCAAAAGAACTTTGGAGGAACAAGAAAATATATTATCTTATATAGAAGGGTTACCATATTTTAAGATAATAGATAACAAATATTTACTTATTCATGCTGGATTTGAACCTTCAAGATTATTTGAACATATGATAGACAAGCCTTTAAAAGATGCTTTGAGTGAACAAAAAGATAGACTTGTTTGGGTAAGAGATGACTTTATAAAGAATAAAGCCTTAGATAATCTAATAACAGTATTTGGGCATTCTCCTAGAATATATATAGATAAGTTATTTGAAAGAGAGTCGAAGTTACCTTATGAAATTTGGATTGATAATGTTTATAATGATAAAATAGGTATCGATACGGGCAATTGCTATGAAGGTGGTAGAATGGCCTGCCTGAGGTTAGATGATCATGAGGTATTTTATATTGAATAGTAGCATACTCTATTTATATTGAAAAAACAAGAGTGCTGTTTAAGCACTCTTGTTTTAATCATTTATAACAAACTGTATCGTTTTATCATTCTCATAACTATATCCGATAGCAGAATCTACCTCTATATCAGGAGGAGTTTGTACTTCCTCATTTATAGTTCCGTCTCCATTTAAAGCTAATAGACTACTAAACCTTATTACTATACCACTATTAGGTAAAGAGAAGAACAATGGATCAATTCCAATCCCATCTCCACCAGTAGTTGTACCTACTAGAGTTGCAAGACCACTATCCTTACAGAAAGCAGCAAAACTTTCTGAAGAAGAATATACACCTTTATCTACCAATAAATATATTTTTCCATCAAAATCTATAGGGTTTTTTGGTTGTATAGTTCTGTTGGATATGTGATAATAATCAAAATCCATCTTTATTTCTTGAGGGAAATTTTCTAAGATATTTTTATCTAATTTTGATATTGGAGATTGTTTCATCCCTCTTGCTTTATAGAAAGGTTTTCCATAGTTACCCCTTGTGAAGATATAATTACCTACAGATATTTTTTCCTTGGTTAAAGGTTCTATAACATTTTTCATCCAATATAGATCATCGCCACCACTATTACCTCTAATGTCTATTATTAACTTATTATAATCTTTGACTTCTTCATAAAACTTTCTTATTTCTTTTCCGTCTTCTTCAACTCTTTCACCGTTCATTTGACTAATCTTCAAATAAGCTGCCTCATCAGGTATAATAATGTCTGAATGAAAAGCAGGGGCATTAGAGCCAAAAAATCCTTGGCTTTTTATATTTTCAAATTCATCTTCGTTAAATCCATACCATTTTAGAACAGTTTTGTCTTTAAAGACTTTAGACCAAGGTTTGTTAGATTTTTTATATTTAGGATTTGTGTATACAGTATAATACCATTTAAAGCTTTCTTTATCTATCACATGGGTATGACCATTGTTTAAATCTTTTACTATAGCAGATATATTATTCATAAAGATTGTATCATTATTGGAGTTTTCAACTAATTTTATATACTTTTCTTTTTGTTCTAGCCAATTAATACCATTAACTCTTTCATTAACCTTTAAAAAAGGATAATTCTCTGAAATGATTTTATACAGATATTCAAAATCTTCTAATCTATCTTCCATAGATAATGGTGTAGAAGTATCTGTAGTATTTGCTTCTTTTGCACATCCAATTAGGCTACTAAATATTAGTGTAATTAACAAAGAATATACTAAAAACCTTTTGCTAATAAACTTCAAAATTATCTCTCCCTTTTGAATCTATATATTTTATTCAGGGGAAGCTCATATGCAGATGAGTCCCCTTTATATGAATTTTCTTGTATTTCTATCTTTATCTGAATTCAACATCTCCAGATGAAGTACTAATATCAATAGATTTTTCCCCTGAACCTATTGTAGCTCTAAATCTGCCTTTTTCATTTTCTTCTATATTCATATCTACAGATGAACTGAAATCGCCAGAAGAAGCTGATCCTTTTATATTATAACTGGCATCATCACTAAGGTTGATGGAAACATCGCCAGAACTAGTAGAGATTTTCATATTTCCACTTACTTTCTCATTACCTAAAGAAATATCTCCAGAACTGGAAGTTACACTGATTTCACCTATAAATTTATCTAATTCGATATCACCGGAAGAAGTAGATAATTTTAATGATTTTCCTTCTAAATTTTCTAATTCCAAATCACCAGAACTAGAGGAGATATTTATATCTTTTCCAATTAAATTCTTCATATAGATATCTCCAGAAGAAGTAGAAGTATTAAAATCATCTTTGAATGATTTAGGTACAAATACTTCTAGAACAACATCAGATTCTACAACTGAATAACTATTGACGTTTGATTCAAGTTTAATATTTAGCTTATTAGATATTTTTTCAACTTTTAAACTAGGTACTACATTAGTCCTCATTCTGCCATAATAACGAACACGAACATCGTCTCTATCCTCTGAAGTAACTTTAACATCTATAAAGGGAGAAGAGACAACTATATTATTTATTCCGTCTATTTCAGCTAATTTCTCTTCATCAATTGTTTCCCATTTTACATCTTTAGAATTCATTCCAAACCAACCCCAATTCCAATTGTTGTCAATATTAACTCTGGATTTACCATTTTCATTAAATTTTATCCCGTCCCATCCAATTCTGACTTCATCTCCGCCATCATCTACCTTTATTCCATTCCATCCTATAGATACATGTTCATTTCCATCCCTAATTTCGATTCCATCTGTACCTATCTTTACTATCCCATCCCTAGATCTAATATTTAATAAATTGCCAGACTTGGAACTTACAAAGCTATAATTATCATTATATCTTAGGGACAAAAAACCTACTCCAAGAGCAATTAAAGCAACAGCTACTAAAATCGGAACAAATTTTCTCATATTCATTTTTCAAACCTCCTATTTATTAATTGTTTCTACATTCCATTTAATATATT
This sequence comes from uncultured Tissierella sp., assembly GCF_902479755.1. Lineage (NCBI taxonomy): Bacteria > Bacillati > Bacillota > Tissierellia > Tissierellales > Tissierellaceae > Tissierella > uncultured Tissierella sp. The sequence continues at coordinate 105,805 of NZ_CABSQO010000002.1, forward strand.
TCATTACAAGTTTATAAAATCCTTTTGTTAGATATACTGACAGTATTATTCCCAATGCGCCTAATGCAAGTAACCCTATACCGAATGATATAGAAGTAAGTATGTGAGGTGATGGTATTGGAGTAAAAATAGTAATTGGAAATCCAAATAAAATTACAATTCCACCGATTACACAACTAACAGAAACGCCATATAATCCAATTAATAAGGCTACTAGAGACATAAAAGGAGCAATTACTACCACTAGGTTAAATCCTATTAACAATAATGTGACCAACAGTTTTCTTGTAGTATCATTGGAGGAATCTGTATTATAACTATTTCTATTATAGTTGGGTCTATACATTGTTCTATAATTACTAGCTACTTCTCTAGGATCTCCTAATTCATTAGATATTTCTTCTTCTGATTTGCCTTTGGAAATACCTATATCAAAATGTTCATTATAGTCTGATAGAATATCTTCTAACTCATCTGTAGGTAAACCTTGTAAAGATATTCTTAATCTATCTAAATATTCTTTTTTACTCATGATAACTCACCCCTTAATATGCTATTTACTCCATCAATAAAACTCTGCCATTCTATTTCTAATTCCTCATAAACTTCCTCGCCTCTATCAGTCAATTTATAGTATTTTCTCGGAGGACCCTCTTGAGATTCCTCTAGATAAGTAGTTACATATCCTTCGGCTCTAAACTTTCTAAGTAAGGGATAGATAGTTCCCTCAGAAATATTTATATATTGTGAGATATGTTCAACCAACTCATAACCATAAAAGTCTTTTCTATCTAGCAAGGAAAGAACACAAAGCTCTAAGACACCTTTTTTAAATTGAATATTCATAAGCTTCTCTCCCTATTATTATATATTGACTATAGTATATCATATGCTACCTTTTAATACAAGGTACTAAAATAAAAAAATAATGATTAAATAGGCGATAAATATAAAGGATGAAAAAGACAGGAGAAACATCTCCTGCCAGCTAAAAACTTAATTCTTCTCTATGAACGCTTACGCTTAATATTATTCCTATACAAATCATATTAGATAATTGGAATGTACCACCATGACTGATAAATGGCAATGGGATTCCTGTTATAGGCATGAGACCCATAGTCATTCCAATATTTTCCCATATATGGAAGAGAAACATGGCTGTAAATCCTACTATCATTAAAGAACCGAACAAATCTTTAGATTTTCTAGCTATTAAAATAAATCTACTAAGTAATATAAAATATAGAAAAATAAGCCCAAGTCCTCCCATAAGCCCAAGTTCTTCTCCTATGACAGAAAATATAAAGTCTGTTTGTTTTTCAGGTATATAGTTAAATTGGGTCTGTGCGCCTTGAAATAAGCCTCTGCCAAAGATTTTGCCAGAACCAATAGCAATTTTGCCCTGATGGGCTTGGAGTCCCGAATCAGCTAAATCTCTCTCAGGGTCTAAGAAATTCAAAATACGATTTTTTTGATAATCACCAAGCTTAAACCATAGTAGAGGAAGGCTAAATAGTCCAATTAAAAATGTATAGCCAATATATTTCCACTTGATTCCAGCAATAAATAACATTACAGCTATGAAAAAGATAAAAACCATAGCCGTACCGGCATCAGGCTGAAGAAGTATAAGAACAACTGGAGCAAAAGCGAAGGCCAATATTTTTAGCAAAGTGAAAGGATCATTTATATTTTCTTTATGATTATCTATAAATTTAGCTAAGGAAATAATTAAACCGATTTTTACAAATTCAGCAGGCTGAAAGGTTATAGGACCTACAGTAAGCCATGAGCGAGAACCCCAATCTTTATCACCTGTACCAAATACAAGAACGGCTATAAGTAAAATATTACATACTGCATAAATAGGTATATAAAGTTTCCCTAGAAACTCATAATCTAATAAGACTAATATAATAATGGCAACCAGTCCAATGATAGTAGCTATTCCTTGAGTCTTTACATATGACATAGTTTCTTTGCTTAGAGTTGCACTCTTTATCATAAGTAGACCATAGCCGCAAAGTAATAAAGTGGTTAAAAATAATATATAGTCAAATTTTTTATAAGCTTTCTTTTTAAAGTTGAACATTATACTACTTCCTTTCATCAGATAAGTTACCAGTAAAAACCAAAAATTCTCTATTTTCGCCTTAAATTCAATTATAACATATTTTATTCTTTTGAAATAGTTAAAAATAGGTGACAATATGGTATTATAATATATAAGAAAGGATGATTAGAATGTTAAATATTGGTTGTCATTTGTCTATTTCTAAAGGATTTTATAATGCAGCACTAGATGCAGTATCTATAGGGGCTAATACATTTCAATTTTTCACAAGAAATCCTAGAGGTGGCAAGGCAAAAGAAATTGATATGGAAGATATAAATAAACTTAAAGAGTTAATGATAGAGCATAAATTTGTACCACTTTTTGCTCATGGAGCTTACACTATGAATCTTGCTTCAGATAAGGAAGAAACTAGGGAATTTGCAAATATGATATTAAGGGATGATTTGGAAAGACTTAAGCTAATTCCAAATACCTATTATGTATTTCATCCAGGATCTCATGTAGGACAAGGGAGTGAAAAAGGTATAGAATTTATAGTAAACGCTCTCAATGAAGCAATAGATGAAGATAATGAGACAATAGTATTATTAGAAGGCATGTCAGGTAAAGGTACAGAAATAGGAAGAAATATGGAAGAGCTTAAATCTATAATAGATGGTGTGAAAAATAATAAAAATATTGGAATCTGCATAGATAGCTGCCATTTATATTCAGCTGGTTATGATATAGTCAATAACTTAGATGGGGTATTGGAAGAGATAGACAAAATAATTGGTATAGATAGATTAAAAGCAGTCCATCTTAATGATAGTAAGGTAGAGTTTGGATCTAATAAGGATAGACATGAAGTCATAGGAGAAGGCACTATTGGACTAGATGCAATAATAAATATAATCAATCACCCATTGTTAAGAAATTTGCCTTTTAATCTAGAGACACCAAATGAATTAGATGGCTATAAGAAGGAAATTGAAATGCTTAGAAGGGAATATAGATGAATTCATTAAATCAATATATAATTGATAAATCTAAGGAGTTAAATATAGATATCTGTGGTTTTACAGATTCATTACCATTAGATAAATTACAGGATTATCTTATCTATAGGGAAAAAATCAATATAAAAACTGAATTTGAGGAAAATGATATAGATAAAAGAATTGATCCTAAACTTACTATGCCTAATTGTAGATCTATTATAGTTGTAGGGCTTTCTTATAATGTAGATTATACTGAAAAGCCAGATTGTCTATTAAAAGGAAAATTATCAAAATCTACTTATGGTATAGATTATCATAAAGTATTGAAACAAAAAATAGAGGAACTTATTCAAGAGATAAAAAAAGTTGTAGAATTTGAATATAAATATTTTGTAGACACTGGTCCCTTAATAGACCGAGAATTGGCAAAAAAAGCTGGCGTTGGATATTATGGGAAAAATTCTTCCATTATAAATGATGAATATGGATCATTTGTGTTTTTAGGTTATATATTAACTAATTTAGATCTAGAATTCAGCAAAGAAGCATCAAACAAATGCGGAGACTGTGATTTATGTCTAAGAGCATGCCCCACTGGTGCATTGGAAGGTCCTTATAAATTTAATCCTAAGAAATGTATATCATATCTAACTCAAACAAAGAATGATATACCTGTTTCCCTTCGGGAAAAAATGGGAATAAAAATATATGGATGTGATACCTGCCAATTAGTTTGTCCTAAAAATAAAGATATAAAAAAATCTAACCATAAAGAATTTATACCAGAGATAACTAGGGGGTATATGGATATAGAGGAACTGTTATCAATTTCTAATAGAGAGTTTAATAAAAAATATGGGGATATGGCTGGCAGTTGGAGAGGAAAGAACATACTAAAGAGAAATGCAATAATTGCCTTAGGTAATATGAAAAAAGAGGAAAATATACATCTTCTTATACCAATGCTAAAAGATTCTAACCCTATGATAAGAGAGTATGCAGAATGGGCAATAGTTAATATTTTTTTTAACAATTGTATCCACTAAATAATAAATATATGTTATAATAGAATTGTGTTACATATTAGAAAATTTAGGGAGGTCTTACTGTGTCTAATGTTCACGAGTTAAGTTTTTTAAAAGAAAAAATTGAGGAATTAAAAAAAGATGGTGTTTATAGGACGTTGCCTGTATTAGGAACTCCAAGCCAAGCAGAGGTAATATTAAATGGAAAAAATGTTATAAATTTATCTTCAAATAACTATCTTGGATTTGCAAATCATCCTAGATTAAAAAGAGCTGCTATTGAAGCTGTTGAAAAATATGGTGCAGGCTCAGGTGCAGTTAGAACTATTATAGGAAATATGGACATTCATGAGAACTTAGAAGCCCTTATAGCTAAATTTAAAGGAGACGAGGCAGCATTCTTATATCAATCAGCTTTTAATTGTAATGCAGGTACTATTCAAGCAATAACAGAAGCAGGAGATATAATAATATCTGATGAATTAAATCATGCTTCAATAATAGATGGCTGTAGATTATCAAAGGCTTCAAAGGGTGTTTATAAGCACTCAGATATGGATAGCCTAGAAGCAGTATTAAAAGATGCTAGAGATAAATATAAGAATATCTTAATCATTACTGACGGTGTATTTAGTATGGATGGAGATATAGCAAAGCTTCCTGAAATAGTTGAACTAGCAGAAAAATACGAAGCTATGACCTATGTAGATGACTCACATGGTTCAGGAGTATTAGGTAGAAGCGGAAGGGGTACTATTGACCATTTTGGATTACATGGTAGAGTAGATTTTGGAATGGGATGTCTTTCTAAGGCCATAGGTGTAATGGGAGGATATGTAGCTGGCTCCAAGACTGTATATGAATGGTTAAGTCATAGGGCAAGACCAGTATTATTCAGTACATCTTTACCACCAGCAGCTGTTGGAGCAATTACTGAGGCAATAACTATGCTGATGGAATCAACAGAATACACTGATAAGCTATGGGAGAATGCTAAATATTGGAAATCAAAGATTGGCAGTCTTGGATTTGACACAGGACATAGTGAAACTCCAATTACTCCAGTAATTATTGGAGATGAAGCAAAGACTATGGAATTCAGTAGAAAGCTACTTGAAAACGGAGTTTTCGTATCAGGTATTGTATTCCCAACAGTTCCAAGAGGAACAGGAAGAGTTAGATGTATGGTAACTGCAGAACATACAAAGGAACAGCTAGATAGAGCAGCAGCTGTATTTGAAAAAGTAGGAAAAGAAATGAATATATTAAAATAATTTAAAGGGAGAGATATTCTCCCTTTTTCTTTTATAATCCAATTTAACTTAACTAGAACTTGCTATTATCCCAATGAGTTTTAAGCGGATTGCCGGAATCTTTGATTTCGTGTAAATCACTTATGCAGTGGTCAAAAAGGCCTCTTTAATATAATAGATTTTTTATAGAAGATTTTTTTACATAGAATAAGATAAAGGGTAAAATATATACTATAGAGGTGATACTAGTGATAATAGGAGCTTGTAGAGTTAAACTGCTAATATATGAATCAAATTCTCTGAAGGATAAAAGACATACTATAAAAAGCATAATAGGAAGGATACAATCAAGATTCAATGTTTCAATAGCAGAGCTAGATTTAAATGATAGTTGGAGATCATCTATAATTGGATTTGCTTGTGTGACAAATAATACAAATCTTGCTAACCAGATTTTGTCAAATGTGATAAAATTTATAGATGAGGATGGTAGAGTGGAAATATTAGAATATCAAATAGAAATATTGTAGGTGAGAAAATGAAAAAGATCTTATCAAAAAAAGAAATAAAAATAGTATTAGAAAAACTTATGGAAAGATTTCCAGATGCAAAGGCAGAATTAGACTTTACAAATTCATTTGAGCTCTTGATAGCAACAATCTTATCAGCACAATGTACAGATGTTCAAGTGAATAAGACTACATCAACTTTATTTAAAGAGCTTAAAACACCAGAAGACTATATAAAATTATCTGAAGAAGAACTGGGAGCAAGAATTAGATCCTGTGGATTTTATAAGACTAAGAGTAAGAATATCTTAGAGACATGCAAGCTTCTTATAGAAAATCATAATAGTCAAGTTCCAGATACTATGGAAAAGTTGACTGCTTTACCAGGTGTAGGTAGAAAAACTGCCAATGTAGTCTTGTCTAATGCCTTTGATACTCCAGCAATTGCTGTAGATACTCATGTTTTTAGGGTAGCCAATAGAATAGGATTGGCTAATAGTGCCAATGTCCTAGATACAGAAAGAGATTTAATGGATAATATAGAAAGAGAGATGTGGTCAAAGGCTCATCATTTATTAATTTTTCATGGAAGAAGAATTTGTAAGGCTAGAAAACCCTTATGTGATATATGCCCAATAACTGATTATTGTTTTTATTATAAAAAAGAAGTTAAACAATAGGAAGAAGGTGGTATTGTGAGAGACGAATTAATATTTTCTCTAGATATTGGAACTAGAACTATTATAGGCATAGTAGGAGAATATACTGAAGACGAAAGATTTAAAGTGTTAGCTTATTCCATAAGGGAACATAAGAAAAGAAACATGTATGATGGTCAAATTCATGATATTGATGGAGTAGTAAAGCTAGTTAAAGAAATAGTATTAGAATTAGAAGAAAAGACAGGTGAAAGATTAAAGGTTGTATCCATAGCTGCTGCTGGTCGGGCTCTTAAGACTCATAAAATTAGGATAGAAAAACATATTGATGGCTTAAAAGAGATAACTAAATTTGATGTGGAGGCCCTAGAATTAGAGGCAATACAAAGGGCACAGGATGAAATAAATGAAGTAGAAATAAATAAGCACTTTAAATATTATAGTATAGGATATACTGTATCAGATTATTATTTAGATGAAGATAGAATTGAAAAGTTAGAAGGTCATAAGGGAGAGAGAATAGGCGTAGAACTTTTAACCACATTCCTGCCTCAAATAGTTATAGAAAGCTTATATTCTGTAATCTCCAGGGTGGGGTTAGAAGTAGGTAGTATTACCCTTGAGCCGATTGCCGCAATTAATGTAGCTATAAAGAAAGAGTTAAGACTTCTTAATTTAGCATTGATAGATATTGGTGCAGGGACATCAGATATTGCTATTACCAAAGATGGGCAAATTGTTTCCTATGCTATGACTTCCACTGCAGGAGATGAAATAACTGAAAGACTAGCAAAGGCATATTTACTTGATTTTAATAGTAGTGAAAAGTTAAAAGTAAATCTAAGCAAAAAAGAAGAACATGAATTTGTAGATGTAGTAGGCATACAATATAAATTAACTACTACTGAAATAGTAAATACCATAATAGATATAATTGAAAAGATTGCAGCAGAAGTATCAGAAAGAATACTTGAATTTAATGGAAAATCACCAAATGCAGTATTTTTAATTGGTGGAAGTAGTCAAATGCCTATGTTAAAAGAAAGCATTGCGGAAAAGCTTGGATTACCAAAGGAAAGAGTTGCAATAAGAGATGCATCTATCATTGAAAATATAGAAGGGCTAGAAGAGGTTAATGGGCCAGATATGATAACACCTATAGGAATTGCAATAGAAGGCGCCCAAGATAAATATAAAAATTTTATAAAAGTAAATTTCAATGGTGAAGAAATTCGCATATTTAATACTGAAGATATAAAGGTATCAGATGTTTTAATACTGACAGGATATAATCCTAGAGATTTGCTGCCAAAGAAATCCAATGATTTTATATATTATCTAAATGGAAAGAAGAGAATAATAAAAGGTAAAGAAGGGACTCAACCACAGATAATAGTAGACAAGGAACTTGCTAATTTAAAAACTAAACTTTATGATAAAGCTAATATAGAGATAATCTCTAGTGTAGTAGAACCTTTAATTATTCCATATCTTTATGATATAGTGCAAATGGACAAGTCGGTATATTTTGAAGGAAAAGAAATAAACCTTGTTAAAACTATCAAGATAAATGATGAAATAATAAACCATAATATTATTCTTAGTCCAGAAGTATATATTGAGATTGAGGAAATAAAGACATTGGAAGAGTTAATACTAGAATATAAAAAAGACATATCTATAGATGAATTCTTGGTAAATGGAGCTAAGGTATTTCATACTTATCAATTGAAAAAGGGAGATGTTATTAAAAGAATAGTTGATATTAAAGAAGATAATAATATAAGAGATAATGAAAAAAAGATTAAATTAGTAATAAATAATGAGGAAATGGAAATATACTATAAAAAGGATAAGTTTGTTTTTGTAGATATTTTTGACTATATAGATTTTGATTTATCTTCCTTAAGGGGAAAATTAATTCTGAAAGTAAATAATAGAGATGCAGAATACTTAGAAGAATTAAAGGACGGAGATAATATAAAAGTCTATTGGGAATAAAATATTAATACTCTGGGCTGGAGGATTTAAATGAAAAAAGGTATATTGATTTTATTATTTGTTACTGTAATAGTATTAGCTATAGTTCTAGGATCTGGAACCTATATTTACAAGAATATCCTAAATATAGATACCATCTATAAAGGTATAAGGATAGATGGATATGATGTAAGTAATAAAACAATGAAACAAGCCTTAGAGTATATAAAAGAGAAAAAAGAAGCAGAAATCCAGAAGAAGTCTATGAATTTAATATATAATGAAAACATATATAAGATTAGATTAAGACAATTAGGATTTTCATATAAATATGATGAAGCAGTTAATATAGCATTTCAGCTAGGCAGGGAAGGAAATTTCATTAAAAGGTTGAGGGATATAGCTAAAATTAAATCTGGGGTAGAAATATCACTTGAATCCTTTTATGAAAGTACTAAGTTAGAAGAGGTAGCAAAAAACATTTCCCAAGAAATAAATAAGGAAGCTGTAGATGCAGTTCTTAATTTCAATAATGGTAAAATCACTGTAACAGATGAAACCTTAGGGAAGAGAGTATTAACAGATAAATTAATTGCAAGAATAGATGAAAATATCTATGAATTAAAAGACATAGAAATTCCCGTAGAAGATATACAACCACGAGTTAAAAAAAGCCTACTATCTAGAATAAATGGAGTAATAGGAGAATTCTCCACTTCTTTTAAGGGGAGTAGCAGTGGAAGAATACAAAATATTAAATTATCATCTAAAGCAATTAGTAATAAATTAATTTTACCAGGAGAAGAATTTTCATATAATAATACAACTGGACCTAGGTCTGCCCAATCTGGTTATAAAGAAGCGAATGTGATAATAGGAGGAGAATTAACGCCAGGTCTTGGAGGAGGAGTTTGCCAGACATCAACTACGATGTATAATTCCTTATTACTTGCAGATCTTACTATACTTGAACGTCACCCCCATTCTATACCAGCAAGTTATGTTCCTTATGGCCAAGATGCTGCAGTGTCATATGGTTATTTGGATTTGAAATTCAGGAATGATTTTGATTTTCCAATATATACTTATGCAAAAGTAGTAGGAGACAGAGTTAATATATATATATATGGAGATACAAAGACAAAAAATTATAATGTAAAGATAACTCCAGAGATTATTGAAACTATTCCTCCTAAAACTGAAAAAATATATGATGCAAAATTATCACCAGGTACTACAATAGATATACAAAAAGGCAGAACAGGATATAAAGTTAAGACTTATAAATCTATAATAAAAAATGGGAAAGTAGTATCTAGAACACAGATTACTGTAGATCATTATAGGAAAAAAGATTATATATATAAAGTTGGGCCTGCCTTACCAGCTAGTACTATAATAGAGGAAGAAAAAGATATAATAGAAAGGTGAGTTGCAAATTGACAGAACAAAGTGAACTATTTGACAAAAAGGTAGAGTGCCCAATCTGTAAAAAAGAATTTTCGACTAAAAAAGTAAAGACATCTAGACTAAGGCTTTTAAAAAGAGATGAGGATTTTTTAAATCATTATAGTGCTGAAAATCCCATAAAATATAGTATATTCGTATGTCCTAACTGTGGATATGCTGCATCCGAAAATAAATTCAATGATATAAAAAAAGATCAAATTGGAATAATTATAGATAACATATCATCAAGGTGGAATAAAAGAGACTTTGGTGGAATAAGAGATTTAGACGAGGCAATAGAATCCTATAAATTAGCATTACTTGCTGGAACATTACTTAAAGCTAAAAATTTGGAACAAGGGAATATTTGCTTAAGTTTAGGTTGGCTATATCGTCTAAAGGAAGAAAAAAATGAAGAAGTTAGATTTTTAAAATTAGCTAGAGACCAGTTTATAGAAGCATATAATACAGAGTCCTTGTCAGGTACAAATATGGATGATAGTAAGCTATCTTATTTAATAGGAGAATTATCAAGAAGGTTAAGCGAAAAAGAAGAAGCTTTATCTTGGTTTAATACATGTTTAAACCTTGCTTCCACAAGGATGAATCCTGCATTAAACGATATGGCTAGAGAACAATGGAGATTAGTAAAGGAGATGTAGTGGACAAGTCAGTTATAAATAGAACAGGAAATACAATAAAAGTTACTTTTAGAGAATATAAAAGTAACTTTTATATTTATATGTTATAATAGGAGTAATCACTTTATATCATTCAAAATGGAAAGTGATATTAGGAAATACAATAAATATCGATATTAAAGAATTTTTTAGCAAGAATAAACAACAAGAAATAAGGAGAGGTAAATATGAGCCCTAAATATTACTCATTTGAATCACCCATAGGTAAATTAACAGTATATTTTACTGAAAAAGGAATAATAGCTCTTTCCTTTCAAGAAGAGGACAACCTTAAATATATAGAAAGATACTATGATACTCCTATTAAAGTAGAGGAAAAAGACTATAATTATCATGAGGAAATAATTAAATACCTAGAGGGAGAATTAAAGGAATTTACTATGCCAATTTCCTTTAAGGGAACTCCTTTCCAAGAAAGCGTGTGGAAGGAATTATTAAATATACCCTATGGAGAGACAAGAACATATAAGGAACTTGCTGAAAAAATCGGGTGTCCTAAAGGACCGAGGGCAGTTGGCGGAGCATTAAATAAAAATCCAATAGCTATTATAGTTCCGTGTCACAGGGTCATAGGTTCCAATGGAAATTTAGTAGGCTTTGCTAGTGGAGTTGAACTAAAAGATAAACTATTGAAATTAGAAATGAATAACACCATATAAGTAAATTGAATATCCTGATATAAAAGCAGAAAGGAGAATAAACATGGACTATCCTATTGTTTTTATACCAGGACTTTTTGGTTCTATGGGTGATGATATAATAAAGGGGACTGGGGATTTTTCTTTTGGATTGGCAGAAAGGGTTTATAGACCATTTATTGAAATATTAAACTCTATGGGTTATGAAGAAGGAGAAAACTTATTTATTTGCTATTATAATTGGAAAATCCCTGTATTGGAGGCAGTAGATAGGTATCTAGTTCCTAATATAGAAAAATTAAAATTGAAGACAGGTGCGAGAAAAGTAATACTCATCGGCCATAGTTTAGGGGGACTGTTAGGGAGGGCATATATTAATTATTTTAATCCTTCCTATATTGATAAGCTAATTATGTTAGGAACTCCGAATTTAGGAAGTGTAGATGCGTATTGCTTCTGGAGTGGAGGAAAGCTTCCCTATCCGAAAATAGAGGATAATATTCTTTACAATGGACTAAAGCTTGGCTTTATACTTTATTATTATTTGTTTGAAAAAATACATTATATAGAGGCTTTAAGAAACATATTTCCTGTTGCTAAGGATTTATTGCCAAGTTATAGATATGGAAATTATTTATTTTGGAAAGATAAAGGAGTAAAAAAAGAAATTTCCGTAGAAAATATGTCTATAAATAATTCATTTTTAAATACATTGGAAAAGGAATCTATAAATGAAGATAAATTATTTATTATAAGTGGAAAAGGGATTTATACAAATAAAGAATTTATAGTAGAACTAAAGGGAAAAGAAAAAATCAAATGGGCAGATGGAAAGCCCATAGAGGCATTTAAAACAAATTATGGAGATGGTACTGTAACTACAGCTAGCACATTAGGATATTTGGGCGGAAATAATATAATATTAGAAGGAAATCATACAGAAATTTTATATAAGTCAAAGGATTATCTATCATCAATTCTAAGCAAACCTATAACTAGGGAATTTAAAGACAGAGAAGTAGAAAAGGTATATATTATTTTAGCCGATAACTGTAACAAGATAAATATTAGGACTTCAATATCCAATGAGATATCCAGTGAGTATATGAAGATTAACGATAATAGAGTTCAAGCAATAAATCTATCATACAATAGATACTTAGTAATGGTTGCAGGTAATAATAATTTAGATATTAAATTAGATATAAGTCCTACTGAGGTAAAAAAGCCAAAGGTATTTATGGCAATTATCGATAAAGACGGATTTATATTTGAGGATAACCCCTTGAAATATAAATTTTAATTTGATATTATTATTTTACAAAAGAATAGATTTATAGGTGTTCCATATTAATGGAACTTAAAAGGGAAAGTGGTGAGATCCCACTACAGCCCCCGCTACTGTGATTGGGTACGAAACCAGCAAAAGCCACTGGGAAACTGGGAAGGTGCTGGGATTAGGATGATCCATGAGTCAGGATACCTGCCTATATTTAAGCCTCGGAGGGAGGGATGAGATAGATTATAAACTTATCCTTTATAAAAGGCATAAGTTTTTTTATTTATCTTTATAACTAAAAGAAAAAACGGGAGGTAAAAAATGAAGAAGTTTAGAAATATCGCATTATTTTTATCATTAATGCTAATAGCATTTACAATTGTTGGATGTACACCAAAGAAGGATTCAAATGAAGGATTAAAAGTAGAAGGTGTAGAATCACAAAATAAAGATGTAGGAGAAGAAACTCAAGAATTCCCAATAGAAATAGAAGATAACTTTGGTAATAAGGTTACTATGGAAAAAGAACCTATGAAAATAGTATCATTAGCACCAAATAATACAGAAGTTTTATTTGCCTTAGGCTTAGGAGATAGAATTGTAGGGGTGACATCTTATTGTGATTATCCAGAAGAAGCTAAGACAAAAGAAATAGTAGGTGATTTTACGGCTACTAATTTAGAGAAAATTGTAGAGTTAAATCCAGACCTAGTATTGGTATACGGTGCTGGCAATGAGGAAGATAATAAGGTATTAAAAGATGCAGGGATTAAAGTTCTTGGATTTATGCCCGAAACCATAGATGCTGTGATGGAAGATATTGAAACCGTTGGAAAAGTAACAGGAAAGAATAAAGAAGCAAAAGAACTTGTTGAAGCTATGAATAATAAGAAAAATGATATATTGGAAAAAATAAAGGGGCAAGAAGAAGTGAGAGTATTTTATGAAATATGGCATGATCCACTACAGGCAGCTGGTAAAGGTTCCTTCATGAACGAGCTTATAACATTGTCAGGTGGAATAAATATTGCAGCAGATGAAAAAGATGAAAAGGGTGTAGAAATAGCTTATCCTCAATACGATTTAGAAAAATTAATTGAAAAAGACCCAGAAGTCTATTTAGCATCTCAAGATATGCCAGATAAAACTATTGAATCTATAAAGATGAGACCAGGATTCGAGACTATATCGGCTATAAAAGATGACAGAGTATATGTATTTGAAGGTAATGAAGCAAATGTAGTGTCTAGACCTGGACCAAGAATAATTGAAGCATTGGAATTAGTGGCAAAGTCTATTCATCCAGAATTATTTAAGTAAAGTTGGGATTTTAATGAAAAAAAGCATAAATAAGGATAAATATGGTTTTATCCTAATAGTGTTGTTCTTAGTATTAATATTATCAATAGGTTTTTTTGCAGTAATAGGTACTGCCAATATTAGTTCTATAGATACCTTTAGGATTGTAGGCTCAAAACTACCTATTATAAAAAAATATATAGATGTTTCAGATATAGAGAAATCTCATCAAACTATAATCTGGTCAATAAGACTTCCTAGAGTGTTATTGGGGATTTTAGTCGGTGCTAGTTTATCTATGGCTGGTACTGCATTTCAAGGAATATTTAAAAATCCAATGGCTGATCCTTATGTAATAGGCATATCATCGGGAGCAGCCCTTGGTGCAAGTATTGCAATAATATTAGGAGTTAATATAGCATTTATAAATATATCCACTATTTCGATTTTTGCCTTTATAGGTGCCTTGGGAGCAGTATTTACAGTATATAATATTGCTAGAATAAAGAACAAGGTTCCAGTTACAACCTTACTTCTAGCAGGTATTGCCATAGGCCAATTTTTAACAGCTATAATGTCCTTTCTAATGGTTATATATAGTAAAGATATGGCAAAGATTATATATTGGACCTTAGGTAGCTTAGCAGGTAAGGGGTGGGAGCCTTTAATTAAGATATCAATTCCTGTAATTATTTCAATGATTTTTATAAATTTTTTTGCAAGAGATTTAAATATTATGCTGACTGGAGAGGAGTCAGCTCAAAGTTTAGGAGTAGACGTAGAGAAAACAAAAATATATATATTAATATTGGGAACTTTTATGGTTTCCATGGTAGTATCTATAGCAGGAATTATAGGATTTGTAGGACTTATAATTCCTCATATAGTGAGGATTATACTTGGACCTGATAATAGAATAATTCTTCCTGCATCAGCATTTGTGGGCGGAATATTTATGGTATCAGCAGATACAATAGCAAGAACGATTATCTCACCTGTTGAAATTCCAGTAGGCATTATAACGGCTTTATTTGGAGGACCATTTTTTTTATATTTACTTAGGAAGAGTAAAAGATAGTGAAAATCAATTAACAAATGACAATTAACAAAGAACAAAAATCAATTAAAAGATTAATGATTTCAATCGTTAATCGTTAACTGTTAGTTGTCAATTGAATGGAGTGTTACCATGTATGCATTAGAAGTGAAAAACTTAAAATTTGGATATGCAAAAGATCTAATACTAAAGGATGTATCCTTTAGTATAGAAAAGGGGAAATTTATAAGTATAATAGGACCCAATGGCTCTGGAAAATCAACACTTTTAAAAAATCTCAATCGGATATATACTCCAAAAGGAGGAGAGATTGTTGTAGAAAGTGTTGATATTAACATGATAAAGGCTAAGGAATTAGCTAAGAAAA
This sequence comes from uncultured Tissierella sp., assembly GCF_902479755.1. Lineage (NCBI taxonomy): Bacteria > Bacillati > Bacillota > Tissierellia > Tissierellales > Tissierellaceae > Tissierella > uncultured Tissierella sp. The sequence goes on from NZ_CABSQO010000002.1 coordinate 121,081, forward strand.
TTGCATTGGTACCACAAAATACCATTATTGATTATGAATTTACCGTAGAAGATATAGTATTAATGGGTAGGCATCCATATAAGGGAAGGTTTCAAAGAGAAGATGATAATGATTATGAAATTGTAAAGGAAGCCTTAGAGATGACTAATACATTTCATCTAAAAAATAGAATTATTACAGAGCTTTCTGGTGGTGAACGACAGCGAGTTATCATAGCTAAAGCTTTAGCCCAAAATCCCTCTATTATCCTTTTAGATGAGCCGACTTCTCACTTAGATATAAATCATCAAATAGAGATATTAAACCTTTTGAGAAAATTAAATAGAGAGAAAGGGACTACTATAGTGGTTGTAATCCATGATATAAATCTAGCATCTAGATACTCTGATGAGGTAATTATGTTAAATGAAGGACAAATTGTTGGCATAGGAAGTCCAGAAGAGGTCATAACAAAGGAAAATATAGAATTTGCATATAATATAAAAGTTGTTATAGAAAAAAATAAATATACTGATGCAATTTATTTAACTGCATTGTAATAATTATAATAAAGTGAAAAATCCTTTTTATTTAATTAATAGAAAGGGTTTTTTATAATTATAGGCAAGCTCTAGCTTGTTTTTAATATTTTAAAAAGAATTTTATATAAATAAATTTCAGAAAAGCTATTTCATATAGAAATTCTTTATTAACATCAAAGGAGATTTTGATATAAAATAACAATAAAGGTTGTTATTATTTAAATTTGTATTTTATTATTTTATTTTTTATGCTATATTAAGTAGTTGAGGAGTGAGAAAAATGAAATATAAATTAGTTGCTATAGATATGGATGGTACACTTTTAAATAGTAATAATCAGGTATCGGAAAGAACAAAAGTAATAATAGAAAAGGCAAAGAACAAAGGTACTCACATTGTTTTATCAACGGGAAGAGTATTAAAATCAGCTTTATCATACTCTAGGTCTTTGAATTTAAAAAATCCGATAGTTGCATGTAATGGAGCAATAATCGTAGATGAGAATGCTAATATTATATATAAAAAGCCTATAGATAATAGTTTAGTTAAAGAAATAGTAAATCTTGCTATGAAGAAAAATATCTATTATCATTTCTATGATGAGTCTAGATTTTATTCTCATGTTAAGGTTGATGAAGTGCTTCAATTTTATAATGAAGGCAATGGAAATACCATTATAGATATAAAGGTATTTCAAGATATAGAGGAAATAATCAAACTAAAGGATTTAAATGTATATAAGTTCTTATTTATTGATGATAATAGAGCGAAACTTCAAGATTTAAGAATGGATCTAGACAAGTTAGGAAATATAGGTACTTCTAGTTCCTGGGCTAATAACATAGAAGCTATGGGCTTAAATGTGTCTAAGGGAGAGGCTTTAAGGGAGTTATGCAATAGACTCAAAATTATGCCGGAAGAAGTTATAGCTATTGGAGATAGCGAGAATGATTTATCGATGTTGACATTTGCAGGATTAGGTGTGGCTATGGGAAATGGTGATGAATTCATAAAGAAAGAAGCAGACTATATTACAGACTCAAATGATGAAGATGGTGTAGCTAAAGTAATAGAGAAATTTGTATTAGAATAGGAGATGGTGACTTAATTATGGCACTACATATAGTACTTGTAGAACCAGAGATACCTTCAAATACAGGAAATATTGCTAGAACTTGTGCCCTTACAGGGACAGTGCTTCATTTAGTAAGACCTTTAGGATTTTCTGTAGATGACAAAGCTCTTAAAAGGGCAGGACTTGATTATTGGAATTTAGTAGAAATACATTATTATAATAGTTTTTTTGAAGTATTGGAAAAGTACCCTAATGGTGAATTTTATTATGCTACTACTAAAGCAAAAAATAATTATGCTGAAAATTGCTATAAGGATGAATCTTTCTTTGTATTTGGAAAGGAAACAAAGGGATTATCTAATGAAATACTAGATGGGAATCTCCAGAAGGGTATTAGAATACCAATGAAGAGCAATATAGCGAGATCACTAAATTTAGCAAATTCAGTTAATATTATATTGTATGAAGCTTTAAGACAGTTAGATTTTCCCAATATAGAATAATATTTTATTTGATGATAATAATTGAATAAAATATGATATTATGTATTTAGAATAAATAGTTCAACAAAAGAATAAATAGGTCAATAAATTTGTCTAGGAGGTTAATTATGGATATAGCACTACCAGTACTTGGTGGACTTGGATTATTTTTATATGGAATGAACTTAATGGGAACAGGTCTTCAAAAAGCTGCAGGTGAAAAACTAAAGAAATTGATAGAAGTACTTACTAACAATAGATTAATGGGTGTTATAGTTGGTACATTGGTGACTATGGTTGTTCAAAGTAGTTCTGCTACTACAGTTATGGTAATAGGATTTGTTAATGCAGGTCTTATGTCTTTATATCAGGCAGTTGGTGTTATTATGGGTGCAAATATAGGTACAACTATAACTGCCCAGTTGATTGCATTTAATTTAACAGATTATGCACCCTTAGCAGTAGCTATAGGCGTGGGAATTTGGATTGCAACTTCCAAGAAAAAAGCTAAAAACATGGCTGAAATACTTATTGGGTTTGGTATATTATTTATTGGTATGGATATGATGGGGAGTGGATTGAAACCTTTAGCTGATTTACCAGCCTTTAGTAATATTATGGTTAGTTTAGAAAATCCTGTTCTTGCTATGTTAGTAGGTTTAGGTCTTACAACTATTGTTCAAAGCAGTAGTGCCTCTATAGGTTTATTGCAAGCATTAGCTGGGCAAGGCTTACTAAATATTAATGTTGCTTTTCCAATCCTTTTCGGTGACAATATTGGTACAACTACAACTGCTATGATATCGTCAGTTGGGGCAAATAAGACAGCAAAAAGAGCAGCTATCATACATTTTTTATTTAATTTAGTTGGTACAATTATATTTATGACTGTTTTAAAGACACCAATTCAAAATATAGTAACTAAATTGTCTCCAAATGATGTTCAAAGGCAAATAGCTAATGCTCATACTTTATTTAATCTAATAAATGTATTAATTCAATTGCCTTTTGCTGGACTACTAGTTAAGGCAGCTAAAGCTATAGTTCCAGGGGATGATAAGCTAGAAGGACAGGAAGCAAAATTCCTTGATTTCAGAATCATAGAAACTCCTTCTATAGCATTAGGTCAAGTAAGAAAAGAAATTGCTAGAATGGGTAGTTATGTAGAGAATAACTTAGGAAAAGCCCGAAGAGCCTTTGTGGAAGGGAAATATGATGAAATAGAACCAGCACTAGAGCAGGAACAAAAAATAAATAAGTTGCAAAGAGAAATAACTGATTATCTAGTAAGACTTTCAAATGCACCATTATCAGATGAAGAACATAATCAGGTCAATGTATTCTTCAATAATATAAATGATATAGAGAGAGTTGGAGACCATGCTGAAAATATAATTGAACTTGCCGAAGAAAGAATGGAGGGTAATCTTCAATTTACAGAGGAAGCTATAGATGAGCTACATGAGATATTTGGTAAGTGTCAGCAGGGATTTCAGAAGGCAATGGAAGCATTTAAGACAAATGGCGAAGCTTTAGCTAAGGAAGTTTTAGTTATAGAAGATGAAGTGGATGCATTGGAAACAAAAAATAGAACTAATCATATAGATAGATTAAATAAAGGTTTATGTTCAACAGGACCTGGAATAATATTTTTAGATGCTATATCTAATCTAGAAAGAGTATCAGATCACTGCTCTAACATAGCATTATATGTACTTGATAACTATAAAACAAAGCCTAGGAATATATAAAAAATATTAATATAAAAAGGGGTTGTATAATTATATTTTATATATTATAATGTTAATGAACTGTGAAAAAAGTATCAAAATATTACATTATCTGGATGACTAATGCGGAAGAGACCATGTTATATGGCGCCGAAGGAACAAGTTGATGGGTAGCCGATCCACAATGAAACTCTCAGGCAAAAGGACCGTATTGTGACAGAACTCTGGAAAGCGAAAAGCACCGAAGGAGCAATCCAAATATTGGAGAATCTCTCAGGTAAATGAACAGAGTAAGTAGGCCTACTTAGACCTATTTATTCTGTTTTTTTTATTCTTAAATAATTAAAAGAATTATTTTAAGCTACTACAAATATTTAAATTTTATATTGATTTTCTTAAATCGTTGAGTTTATAATTAGATTTGTGTAATTGATAAAAATTATACTAGTTCTTCAATGAAAATGAATAATATTTTAAAATGGAATATTATCAATATAATTTGGCAAAAATGCCATATTAGAGAACTACATAAAAAAATATTTTCAAGGGAGGAAGACAAATGATTTATGATGTAATAATCATAGGAGCAGGTCCAGCAGGTTTAGCAGCAGGTCTATATGCATCAAGAGCAAGACTTAATACTTTGATTATCGAAAAAGAAGGCGAAGGTGGACAAATAAAGACAACTGACGAAGTTGCTAACTATCCAGGTTCTATAGAGCATGCTAGCGGACCATCTTTAATAGCTAGAATGGTAGATCAAGTTAATGAATTTGGTGCAAAAAGAATAATTGATGAAATCAAATCCGTAGAACTAGAAGGCAAAATTAAGGTTTTAAAAGGTGCAAAAGAAGAATATCAAGCAAAAACAGTTATTATTGCAACAGGTGCAACTCCAAGACCAATAGGATGTCCAGGAGAAAAGGAATTAACTGGCAGAGGAGTTTCTTACTGTGCTACATGTGATGCTGCTTTCTTCGAAGACTTAGAAGTGTTTGTAGTAGGTGGAGGAGATTCAGCAGTTGAAGAAGCTATGTATTTAACAAAATTTGCTAGAAAAGTAACTATCGTTCATAGAAGAGATGAGTTAAGAGCAGCTAAATCAATTCAAGAAAAAGCATTTAAAAATGAAAAAATGAATTTCATGTGGGATTCAGTTATCACTGAATTAAAAGGTGATGGTATACTTGAGTCAATGATAGTTAAAAATGTTAAAACTAATGAAGAAACAGAAATATTTGCAGATGAAGATGACGGTACATTTGGAGTATTCGTATTCGTAGGATATAATCCAGCAACAAAATTATTTGATGGAATAATTAATATGGAAAATGGGTATATAAAAACTGATGATGATATGAAGACTAATATACCTGGAATTTTTGCTGCTGGAGATAACAGAGTTAAGTCACTTAGACAAGTAGTTACAGCTACTGCAGATGGAGCTATAGCTGCTGTTCAAGCTGAAAAATATATAAACGAGCATTTTGAAGACTAATAAATAATGGCAGACTAGTAATGCTTAAAAATAATATTAGGAGGTATAATAAATGTTAGAACTTAATAAGGACAATTTTGAAGCAGAAGTATTACAAGCAGAAGGATATGTATTAGTAGATTACTGGGGACCAACATGTGAACCATGTAAAGCACTTATGCCACATGTTCACGCTTATGAAGAACAATATGGTGATAAAATCAAATTTACATCATTGGATATTACAAAAGCAAGAAGACTTGCAATTGGACAAAAGGTTATGGGATTACCTGTAATCGCTATCTACAAAGGTGGAGAAAGAATAGATGCAGTAGTAGCTGATGAAGCTACAAAAGAATCAGTTGAAGAATTAATTAAAAAATATATTTAATTAATTAAGGTTTTAATTCTGGGCCTTGAGCCCAGAATTGAGATATAGATACTTGCTAAAATAAGAGGAGGTGAATTTATGCGTCTGGAATTAGGCCATGTGCTAATTAAAGATGTTCAATTTGGTAATGAAACCAAAATTGAAAATGGGGTGCTAACTGTTAACAAAGAAGAGTTAATCAGTTTAATTAAAGAAGATGAGCACCTTACATCAGTAGACGTAGATATTGCAAAACCTGGTGAAAGTGTTAGAATTACACCTGTTAAGGACGTAGTAGAACCAAGAGTTAAAGTGGAAGGTCCAGGAGGTGTATTCCCAGGAATATTATCAAAGGTTGATGTTGTAGGTTCAGGAAAAACCAATGTATTAAAAGGTTGTGTTGTTATGACAACTGGTAAAATCGTTGGTTTCCAAGAAGGTATTGTGGACATGACAGGACCTGGAGCAGATTTTACTCCATTCTCTAAAACAATTAACTTAGTATTAAAATGTGAACCTGTAGAAGGATTAAAGCAACACGATCATGAGAGAGCAGTAAGATTCGCAGGATTTAAAGCAGCAGCTTATCTTGCAGAAACCGCAAAATCATTAACACCAGATACAGTAGAAGTATATGAAGTAGACCCATTCTTAAAAGGAATTGAAAAATATCCTAATCTTCCAAAGGTTGGATATGTTCAAATGCTTCAAACACAAGGATTACTTCATGACACTTATGTATATGGAGTAGATGCTAAGCAAATTGTACCAACTATAATGTATCCAACAGAAATTATGGATGGTGCAATTGTAAGTGGTAACTGTGTATCTGCTTGTGATAAGAATACAACTTACCATCAAATGAATAACCCAGTTATTCATGATCTTCTAGCTCAACACGGAAAAACGCTTAACTTTGTAGGTGTTATAATCACAAATGAAAACGTTTATTTAGCTGATAAAGAAAGATCATCAAACTGGACAGCAAAACTTGCTGAATATCTAGGACTTGATGGAGTTATAGTTTCACAAGAAGGTTTCGGTAACCCAGATACTGACCTTATAATGAACACTAAGAAGATAGAAGCAAAAGGCATTGATACTGTAATAATTACTGACGAATATGCAGGTAGAGATGGTGCCAGCCAATCTCTAGCAGATGCTGATCCTTCAGCTAATGCAGTAGTTACAGGTGGTAATGCTAATGAAATCATTGTATTACCAAAGATGGACAAAGTAATCGGGACTTTAGATTATGTTGACATTATAGCTGGTGGATTTGATGGAAGTTTAGCAGCTGATGGTACAATCACAGTTGAGATCCAAGCTATTACAGGTGCAACTAATGAAGTTGGTTTCAATAAAATGTCAGCAAAAGGTTTCTAATTTTATATAAAAATATATGCAAAAAAATTAAAATATAATACAAAAGATTAAAGAATATAACAAAGAAAGGAAGTGGCTAGATGTCAATTTTTAATGAAAACTCAAAAGTTATCATTATTGGAGACAGAGATGGTATACCAGGACCAGCTATGGAAGAATGTATAAAGACCACTCCTGCAGAAGTAGTATTTTCAGCAACAGAATGTTTTGTCTGAACGGCTGCAGGTGCAATGGACTTAGAGAATCAAAAAAGGGTTAAAGATTTAACTGAAAAATACGGTGCAGAAAATATGATCGTATTAATCGGTGGTGCAGAAGCTGAATCAGCAGGATTAGCAGCTGAGACAGTTACAGCAGGAGACCCAACTTTCGCAGGTCCATTAGCAGGAGTTCCGTTGGGACTTAAAGTATATCATGCAGTAGAACCAGAATTCAAAGAATCAGTAGATGCTGATGTATATGATGAGCAAATTGGTATGATGGAAATGGTTCTAGATGTTGATTCAATTATTGAAGAAGTTAAAGCTATGAGAGATGAATTTACAAAATTTTAATGATTAAATAAAATCCCGATACGAAATATATGAGAGGAGGGGAACAAATGGGGAAATTAAAAGTTGTTCATTATATCAACCAATTCTTCGCTGGTATAGGTGGAGAAGAAAAAGCTGACCACAGACCAGAAGTAAGAGAAGAAGTATTAGGGCCAGGTCTAGCTCTTCAAGCAGGATTCGGAGATAATGCTGAAATAGTAGCTACAGTTATTTGTGGTGATAGCTATTTTGGTGAAAATCTAGAAGAGGCTAAAAAAGAAGTATTAGCGATGGTTAAAAAATATAACCCAGACCTATTCATTGCTGGACCAGCATTTAATGCAGGTAGATATGGTGTTGCCGCAGGTACTATAACAGAGGCAGTGCAAAACGAATTAGGTATACCAGCTTTAACTGGTATGTATATAGAAAACCCAGGTGCTGATATGTTCAAGAAAGCAGTTTATGTAGTTTCCACAAGGGACTCAGCTGCTGGAATGAGAGACGCAGTTAAGAAAATGGTTCCATTAGCACTTAAACTAGCTAGAGGGGAAGAAATCGGTTCTCCAGAAGAAGAAGGATACTTAGAAAGAGGTATCAGAAAGAATTACTTCACTGATAAGAGAGGTTCTGAGAGAGCGGTAGAAATGCTTCTAAAGAAAATGGCTAAGGAAGAATACAAAACTGAATTCCCAATGCCAAACTTCGATAGAGTAGATCCTAACCCAGCAGTAAAAGATATTACTAAGGCTACTATTGCTATAGTAACATCAGGTGGGGCAGTTCCAAAAGGAAACCCAGACCATATAGAATCATCCTCAGCTCAAAAATATGGCAAGTATGATATTGAAGGTATAGATGATTTAAATGAAACAAACGGAGAAACAGCTCATGGTGGATATGACCCAGTTTATGCTAATATAGACTTAGACAGAGTTATCCCTGTTGACGTTCTACGTGACTTAGAAAAAGAAGGAAAAATTGGAAAACTACACAGATACTATTATTCAACTGTAGGTAATGGTACAGCTGTAGCGAATTCAAAGAAATTTGCTGAAGAATTCAGTAAAGAACTTAAAGCTGATGGCGTGGATGCAGTTATCTTAACTTCTACCTGAGGCACCTGTACACGTTGCGGTGCAACAATGGTAAAAGAAGTTGAGCGTGCTGGTATTCCAGTAGTTCACATGTGTACAGTAGTTCCAATTTCATTAACAGTAGGAGCTAACAGAATAGTTCCAACAATAGCTATTCCTCACCCATTAGGAGATCCAAAACTAGATCCTAAAGATGAGAAAGCTCTTAGAAGAAAATTAGTTGAAAGAGCATTAGAAGCTCTAACAACTGAAGTAACAGAGCAAACTGTATTTGATGTAAAAAAATAATTAATAAAATTTATAAAAGGGTGATTCTTCTTATCACCCTTTTATAAGCAAAGTTTCTAATAAGCATTAAAAGGAAACTTTGCTTAAAACTCATTTACGAAAAGTTTAAATTTAAAAATAATAAAGAAAAACTTTTCTATTCGTTATAAGCAAAGTTTCTAAAAAACAAAGTACATACCAAAATTTATGGAGGTGGACATATGAATTATTCAGTAGTAAAAGGAACATCTTATGTTTTGATGCAAGCACCAGATATGATTATTCACAATGGTACAACTCAGACAACAGAAAGATTATTACATCCAGATTCAGAATATTTAAAAGAGCTACCAAATCATATACGTAGTTATGAAGAATCAGTTAACTATTTACCAAACCAAGTATATATTGGAAATCATAAGCCAGAGGAACTTAAAACAGTTGAGCAACCATGGTATGATAAGGATGTAGCAGATGCAAAAAGAGATGGAAAATTTGGTGAAATAATGCCACAAGATGAATTTATAGGTCTAATTAAAATAGTAGACGTATTTGATCTTGTGTTATTATCCAAAGAATTTACAGCACAAATTAAACCAAAATTAGAAGCTCATCCATTAATTAAAGATGAGTTTGTTGCAAAATTAAAAGATGGTGCAGAATTAGCAGATATTGAAAAATATATTAACGAGCAACATGCAGAACCGCTATATAATGATAAAAAAGTAGTAGGTTGTGTAAAGAGAGCTCATGATGTAGATGTTAACTTAACAGCTCATGTTATGTTTGAAAACTTAGTTACAAAGGCGTCAGGAGTATTAGCAGCATTACATTGCTTAGCTAAAAATGATTTACAACCTGAAGAAGTCGAATATGTAATTGAGTGTTCAGAAGAAGCATGTGGAGATATGAACCAAAGAGGTGGCGGTAACTTTGCTAAAGCAGTTGCTGAAATGGCTGGTCTTACAAATGCTACAGGTTCTGACCTAAGAGGTTTCTGTGCTGCACCTGCTCATGCTATTGTGTCAGCAGCTTCATTAGTTCAAGCAGGAACTTATAAAAAGGTAATGGTAGTTGCAGGCGGATGTACAGCTAAATTAGGTATGAATGGTAAAGACCATGTGAAGAAAGGTATGCCTATATTAGAAGACGTTATAGGTGGATTTGCAGTTATAATAGCAGAAAACGATGGAGTAAACCCAGTTCTTAGAACTGACTTAGTTGGTAGACATACTGTAGGTACTGGTTCATCACCACAAGCAGTAGTTACTTCATTAGTTACAGCACCACTTGATAAAGCAGGATTAAAAGTAACTGATATAGATAAGTATTCAGTAGAAATGCAAAATCCAGATGTTACAAAACCAGCAGGAGCAGGAGACGTTCCAGCAGCTAACTATAAGATGATTGCAGCTCTAGGAGTTAAGAGAGGCGAAGTAGAAAGAACTGGTATAGATGGATTTATTCAAAAACATGGTATGGAGGGATGGGCACCAACTCAAGGACATATTCCTTCAGGAGCACCATATATTGGATTTGCTAGAGAAGCTATGTTAGCAGGTGAAATAAATAGAGCGATGATCGTAGGAAAGGGAAGCTTATTCTTAGGTAGAATGACTAACCTATTCGATGGTACATCAATAGTTATGGAAAAGAATACTGGAAAGTTAGATGAAGGTAAAGGTGTATCACAAGAAGAAGTTAGAACACTTGTAGCAGAAGCTATGAGAGATTTTGCTTCTCATCTACTTCAAGATTAGAGGTGATAATATGGCAGATAATAATATAAAAAGCATGATCGGTAAGGTATTTAACGATATCGCTGATGCTATGCAAACTGGCCAATTTGGAGAGAGAGTAAGAGTAGGTATTACCGTAGCTGGCTCAGAGCTAGGTATTGACAATATAGTTAAAGGTGCTGAAATGGCTCAAGCTAGAGACAATAGCATTGAAGTAGTACTAATTGGACCAAAGGTTGATTCTAAACTTACTCAATACAATGTTGAAGGCGAAGATGCTCAACATAAGAAAATGGAAGAATTACTTGATAGTGGAGAAATAGGAGCATGCGTTACTATGCACTATAACTTCCCAATAGGTGTATCTACTGTTGGTAGAGTAATAACTCCAGGTAGAGGTCGTGAAATGTTCTTAGCTACAACCACTGGAACATCATCACCACACAGAGTTGAAGCTATGGTTAAGAATGGTATCTATGGTATTATAGCAGCAAAAGCTATGGGAATAGAAAATCCAACTGTAGGTATCTTAAATGTAGATGGTGCAAGACAAGTAGAGAGAGCTTTTAAAGATTTAAGTAGTAAAGGATATCCAGTTAACTTTACTGAATCAGGAAGAGCAGATGGTGGCTCAGTAATGAGAGGTAATGATCTATTAACAGGTACACCAGATATAATGATAACTGATACTTTAACAGGAAATCTTTTAATGAAAGTATTCTCTTCATTTGCAACAGGTGGAAGCTATGAAGCTCAAGGCTTTGGATATGGACCTGGTATTGGAGAGGATTATGATAGAACAATCCTTATTCTTTCAAGAGCATCAGGTACTCCAGTAGTTTCTAATGCAATTGGTTATGCTGCATCATTAGTAAGAGGGAACGTAACTAAAATTGCTAAGGAAGAATTTGAAAAAGCTAACAAAGCTGGACTTAAAGATATATTAAAAGGTCTTACAAAGGACACTAAAAAGGCTGAGGCTAAGGAAGAAGAAACTGTAGAAGCACCACCAGCTGAAACCGTAACTGGTACTATTAATGGTATAGATATTATGGAATTAGAAGATGCTGTTCAAGCTTTATGGAAAGCAGGTATCTATGCTGAGTCTGGAATGGGTTGTACAGGACCAATAGTAATGGTAAACGAAGCTAAGTTAAACGAAGCTACCAAAGCATTAGCAAAAGCTGGTTATGATGTAGGCGAAGCTGATCCATGCTAGGACTAAAAGCTCCAAGGAAACTTGGAGCTTTTTCTTGCGAAATAATTGCAATTAAATAAAAATTTACTTATCAACATAAATTATCAGAAAACATTGATAAACATTTCTCAATGGACTATAATATAACACAATAGCATTAACTAATGGACAAAACATAGACTAAAAGATATAGTCTCGATTAAATTTTAAATTATAAATTGTTTACATTGAGGACATAAATAATATTCTTTGTGATTATTTAGATAGATATTTAATAATAAATAAAATTAATTGGGGAATAGTAGAAATTAGAGATTAATTATTATGGAAGTAAATATGATATAATTGAGTCCAGAACTATTAACATTTCTAGGGTAGTTTTAGTTTGATGACTTATTTATACCATAAAAAAGGATTAGAGTTTTTATTTTAAAACTATTGAAAGCTTTACAAACACAGAGTTTAAATCTATTTAATAATATAAATGGGTTTATACTAATTTAAAAAAGGGGGGATACCATGAAGAAGAATGTCAACAAGGTAATACTATGCTTAACGTTAATTGCGATACTAGCTGTAAGCTTTGCAACGTCTTCAATGTATAATGTTGTAGAGGCAGCCGCAATAAACAGTGAGGTAGAAGTAGCTTCAACTTGTAGTAAACATCTTTATTCAACAAAAGTAGTAAGAGATTATAAAGATCACTATGAAAACGGAAAGCTAGTATATACTTTGGTAACCGAATATGTATATAATCGTTGCACTAGATGCGGTTATGAAGAATTTGTTGATGCAAGAACTCATATTATTTATCCCTAGAGATTGACAAATTAATGAATTAACAAATAAATTTTGTTAGTTTTAGATTTGTGTACATGACATCAAAAAACCCTTTATATATAATTATATATAGAGGGTTTTAGTTTGTTTACGCTAGAAACTTGTAGAGTTAAATCAGACCTTTTAATGAACAGAGGTAGACTTTACTTTTACAATTAAATATATAAAATAAAAACAAATTGAATACAAAACACTTGACTTTTAGTAACTATTTTTTATATAAGAAAATCACCTTCATAGCAAGTTCAATATTTTCTATATTAAGCTATTGCTTCAGAATTAGAGGTAACCTGAAGCTTTTTATGTTGAAATAATTAATAGTATACATTATAATTATATTGTAGTTAATCTTGTTTAAAAAGGTAATTATATAGTACTATTTTTAATAATACTATATGAGTTAATAAAAATTAAGAGGGGGAATAAAAAAGTGAAGAGAAAATTATCAGTGTTATCATTAGTATTAATCTTAGTTTTATCTCTTACATTAACAGCATGTACAGGTGGAGGTAAGTCATCAGCTCTTAAAGTAGCTATGGTTACAGATGAGGGTGGAGTTAATGATCAATCATTTAACCAATCAGCTTGGGAAGGCTTACAGCAAGCAGAAAAAGATTTAGGGGTAAAAGTAAGCTACCAAGAATCAAAGCAAGATGCAGACTATGCTCCAAACTTTGAAACATTATTAGATGCGAGTAACAACATGATTTGGGGAGTAGGATATAAACTAGCAGATGCTACTTTAGCTGCTGCTAAAGCAAATCCAGAGATTAAATATGGTATCGTTGACTTCGATTATGGTGATGAGACTCCAGATAACGTAGTAGGAGTAGTATTTAAAGCTGAGCAACCTTCTTTCTTAGTTGGATATATTGCAGCTAAAATGACTGAAACTAATAAATTAGGATTTGTAGGTGGAATACCAGGAGATGTTATTTGGGGATTTGACTATGGATACCAAGCAGGAGTTCAATATGCTGCTAAGGAATTAGGAAAAGAAATTACAGTATTATCTCAATATGCCGACTCTTTCTCAGATGCAGCAAAAGGTAAATCTATAGCTTCTAATATGTATCAACAAGGCATGGATATAGTATTTCATGCAGCAGGTGGAGTAGGTGACGGTGTTATAGAAGCAGCTAAAGAACAAGATAAAAAAGTAATAGGTGTGGATAGAGACCAAAACTATCTAGCTCCAGACCATGTTATAACATCAGCTATGAAACGTGTAGACGTAGGTATTTATAATGTAGTCAAGGATTTAAAAGATGGTAAATTTGCTGGTGGTACAACTGTAAAATATGGTTTAGAAGATAATGGTGCTGTAGATATAGCTCCTACATCAAATAAACATGTGCCGCAGGAAATTCTTGATAGAGTAGAAGAACTTAAGAAAGATATCATAGATGGAAAAATCGTTGTTCCATTTAACGAAGAAACTTATAATGAATTCATGGAAGGTCTAAAATAATAAAAATTAGCAGCTCAGGCTTTAGTCTGAGCTGCTTAAGTCTAAATGGGAGGGAGACCTGTTGACCACTGGAAAAATGGATATGAAAGTAATAGAAATGAAAAACATAATTAAAAAATTCGGCAGTTTTACAGCCAATGATAATATTGATTTATCAGTCCATAAAGGTGAGATCCACGCCCTATTAGGAGAAAATGGCGCAGGGAAGAGTACGTTGATGAATATTCTCTATGGCCTTTATACACCAACTTCTGGTGAAATCTATATAAATGGCAAAAAAATAAATATTACTAATCCTAATGTAGCTATAAAGCATGGTATAGGAATGGTACATCAGCATTTCATGCTAGTAGATACCTTTACAGTAGTAGAAAATATTATATTAGGTATGGAAACAACTAATGGACCAGTATTAGATATTAAAAGAGCAACGAAAAAGGTAGAAGAATTATCTAAGAAATATGGATTATTTGTAGACCCAAATGCAAAAATACAAGATATATCTGTAGGCATGCAGCAAAGAGTTGAGATATTGAAAGCTTTATATAGGGGTGCTGATATCTTAATATTGGACGAACCAACTGCTGTACTTACACCTCAAGAGATTGATGAATTAATTAACATTATGAGATCTTTAGCTAGTCAAGGAAAGACTATTATTATAATTACTCATAAGTTGAAGGAAATAAAAGCTGTGGCGGATTACTGTACAGTTATTAGAAGAGGTAAAAAAATTGATACGGTAAAAGTTGAAAGTGTAAATGAAGAAGAACTTGCTGAAATGATGGTTGGCAGGCAGGTAAGTTTTACTGTAGATAAAAAAAATGTAAACAGAGGTAAAAAGGTATTAGATATTAAGGATATTGTTGTGAAAGATAATAGAAAATTAAATGCAGTAAATAATTTATCTTTAGATATTTATTCAGGTGAGATATTAGGTATTGCTGGAATAGATGGAAATGGTCAATCTGAATTTATAGAAGGAATTACGGGACTTAGACCTATTGAATCTGGACAAGTAATCTTTGATGAAAAGGACATAACAAATAAATCTCCTTTTGAAATTATAAATGCTGGGTTAAGTACTATTCCAGAGGATAGACAAAGAAGAGGTTTGGTATTAGATTTTACAATAGCAGAAAATATGATATTAGAAAATTACCATAAAGAGCCTTTCTCTAGAAAAGGCAGGTTGAATCATAAAGCGATAGAAGATTTTTCGGAGAAATTAATTGAGAA
Source organism: uncultured Tissierella sp. (assembly GCF_902479755.1). NCBI lineage: Bacteria > Bacillati > Bacillota > Tissierellia > Tissierellales > Tissierellaceae > Tissierella > uncultured Tissierella sp. The sequence continues at coordinate 136,506 of NZ_CABSQO010000002.1, forward strand.
ATTTGATGTAAGACCAAGAAATCATGGACAGAAAGCAGGAGCATTGTCTGGAGGTAATCAACAGAAGGTGATTATTGCTCGTGAAATCACGAATAATCCAGAGGTATTAATAGCAGCTCAGCCTACTAGAGGGCTAGATGTAGGTGCCATAGAATACGTTCATAAGTATCTAATTGAACAAAGAGATAATGGGAGGGCAGTTCTTTTAATATCTTTTGAGCTTGATGAAGTAATTAATCTATCCGATAGAATAGCTGTTATTTATGAAGGTAAAATTGTTGATATAATAGATGCTAAGGATGCAGATGAAAGAACGTTGGGGCTATTAATGGCCGGAGGAGGTGCAAATAATGAAGAAGATGAAGAATAGCAAATTTTTAGTTACCCTATTCTCTGTATTACTAGGTTTGGTAATAGGAGCAATAATTCTACTGATATCAGGATTTAATCCTATTGAGGCTTATTGGATAATGTTTACAGGGATATTTGGAAATATTAAATATATTTCTTGGACTATTATTAGATCTACTCCCATAATAATAACTGGTATATCAGTTGCATTTGCATTTAAAACTGGATTATTTAACATAGGTGCAGAGGGGCAGTTTATTATTGGTTCATTATTTGCAATGATGGCAGGATATTTACTAAATTTACCTCCAGTAATCCATGGATTAGTTGCTATTTTAGTTGGCGCATTAGCTGCAGGTATATGGGCGGGAATTGTTGGGATGTTAAAGGCAAAGTTTGGAGTTAATGAAGTAATTTCATCTATAATGCTCAATTGGATAGCGTTATATCTTAACAATTATTTCCTTACTTTTCCACTTTTAAGAAGACCGAATTCTGATGCTTCGTATAAAGTTTTAGATTCTGCTAAAATCAATGTTTTAGGACAATGGAAGGCATCGGAGGCAGGGCAGGCAGTTTTGAGCAATAATAAGTTTTTAAGAGATCTTCTAAATCCACCAGTAAATTACGGATTTATTTTAGCAATTTTACTAGCCATACTAATATGGTATATATTAAAAAATACTACTTTAGGTTATCAATTAAAAGCTGTGGGATATAATAAGGATGCAGCAGAATATGGTGGAATAAATATTAAGAAAAATATTGTAGTATCTATGATGATAGCAGGAGGTTTATCAGGTATTGCAGGAGCAACACAGGTCCTTGGAGTAGAACATCAGGTAGGAATTCTTGCAGCATCTCAGGGTTACGGTTTTGATGGTATGGCAGTATCCTTAATTGCAGGAAATAGTCCTTTAGCTGCTATACCAGCAGGACTTTTGTTTAGTGGATTGAAATATGGTGGTGGAAAACTTAATTCAACCATACAAGCTCCATCAGAGGTAATAAGCATAGTATTAGGTTCTATAGTATTTTTCGTAGCAATGCCAAAATTATTTGAAATGGCAAGTAGCTTATTGGCTAAAAAGAAAAGAGGTGAGAGTGTTGAATAGTATATTTGATAATATAGGTATTATAATAGGAATATCACTAATGTATTCAGCACCGCTTATATTTACAGCCTTAGGTGGAGTTATATCAGAAAATGCTGGAGTAGTAAATATTGGACTTGAGGGCATGATGACAATAGGTGCACTTATAGGTGCTACAGTAGGATATTACTCTGGGAATCCTTGGCTAGCTTTTTTAGCAGCAGGGCTTGCAGGAGGGGTTTTAGCTCTTCTTCACGGTATAGCTTGTATTACCTTTACAGCAGATCACATAGTGTCAGGTATAGCTATTAACTTTATAGGTCCCGGACTCTCCTTATTCCTTTCTAGACTTTTCTTTGAAGGAGCTGCGATGACAAAGCCTATACCTTTAGATAATAAAATGCCAAGACCATTTAATGATATTCTGCCAGAAGGAACTATATTAAATTCAATATTTAATCAATATGCCACAGTTTATATGGCATTTATTCTAGTATTTATAGTATGGTTTTTATTATATAAGACTAAATTAGGTCTAAGAATTCGTTCAGTAGGAGAACATCCAAGAGCAGCAGACACCTTAGGTGTTAATGTATACAAGATAAGATATATAGCTGTAATTCTTTCAGGAATATTTGCAGGATTTGGTGGGGCAGCCATGAGTATTGCAGTAGTTGCAAATTTTAGATCTACCTTAATATCAGGTCAAGGATTTATAGCACTTGCAGCTATGATTTTTGGAAGATGGAAACCTCAAGGTGCTATGTGGGCTTGTTTATTATTTGGTGCAGCTCAAGGATTAGCCATATATTTAGGAAGTACATCTTTAAAAGTACCATCAACATTATTAGCTATGACCCCTTATGTAATCACATTACTTGCTTTAATATTTGTAGTAGGAGAAGGTAATGGACCTAAGGCAAATGGATTATCTTACGAGAAAAATCAAGGGTAGATAAGGCAATTGACAATAAAAATCTAGTACTGATTAAATTATTATGAAAATAAAAGCTTATAATAAAATATTTGATAAAAGGCAAGGTTCACAAAAATTCCTTGTCTTTTTATTTTGTACTTTGTCGAATATTTGGTATAATATAGTTAAGACTATATATTAGGAAGGTTGAGCTGGATGAGACTTAGCTATGATTTAACTCTTGAACAGTCACAAAAATTAATAATGACACCAGAACTAAGGCAGGCTATAGAATTGCTTCAATTTAATAGTCTGGAATTAAAGGAATATATAACTAACGAAATGGAACAGAATCCTATGCTTGAGTCATTAAGTTCTTCTGAGGAATTTGAAAACTTAGATAAATATGCTAATGACAATGATGTAGACTGGAAGGAATACTTAGAGAAGTACGACGATATTAGCTATAGACCCCAAGTTGATAAAAATATAAAGGAATATAATTATGAATCCTTTGTTTCTTATGAACCCACATTAAAAGAGCATTTAATGTCACAGCTAAGTCTTATTCCTCTGGATAATAAGGAACATAAAATTGGCGAGAACATTATTCAGAATATTGATGAAAATGGTTATTTAAATATTTCAACAGAAGAAATTGCAAGCTTTATGAAATGCGAGAAAGATGAGGTTGAAATAGTATTAGATATTATTCAAACATTTGAACCAGCAGGAGTCGGTGCAAGAGATTTAAAGGAATGTTTATTAATTCAAGTAAGAAATAAAAAGGATGCTACTAACTATATTATTATAATAATTGAAGACTATTTAGAAGATCTTGGCTATAATAGAATACAAAAAATTGCTAAAGAACTGAATCTTGACTTACAGCAAGTTCAGGATGCCTGTGACTATATAAAGCGATTAGAGCCTAAGCCTGGTAGGTCTTTCAGAGGAAACAATGAAGAAGTAAGATATATTATTCCAGATGCTGAGATCCAATTAATAGATGGAGAATTTGTTGTGGTCATAAATGATGTTACAGGTCCTAGGCTTAACATAAACAATTACTATAAAGGATTAATGAAGTCAGGTGGAGATAAAAACACTATAGATTTTCTTAATGAAAAATTTAACTCTGCAATGTGGATTATTAGAAGCATAGAGCAGAGGAGAAACACGATTAAAAGGGTAATAGAATCTATATTAAAATTTCAAAAAGATTTTTTTATTGAAGGAGAAAAGGCACTAAAGCCTTTAACATTGAAAGATATAGCTGACGATATTGAGATGCATGAGTCAACCATATCTCGAGCAACCAATGGAAAATACGTGCAAACTCCTAGGGGACTGTTCGAACTAAAGTATTTCTTTTCCTCTGGGATATTAGGGGAAGAGGGAGATATATCATCCACTAGCATTAAGGTTACATTAAAAGATATTGTAGATGGTGAAGATACTAAGAAACCTTATAGTGATCAAAAGATATCAGACTTATTAAAAGAACAGGGTATAAACATTTCAAGAAGGACTGTTGCAAAATATAGAGATGAATTAGGCATACCTTCATCTTCAATGAGAAGAAGATATTAATTTGAAAAAAGGATATTTACTTATTGCATAAAAAATAAATATAATATATACTATAGGTGGTGGAATTTATATTCTACCATTTCTTTAATACAACCGGGACAAATAATACATATGTGGGTCAAAAAATGACCAGTTAAGCAATTAAAACTTCTTACTATGAGGTGATTTAATGGAAATACTAGAATTATTGAAAAAGATAACACCAGAAATTATTGAAATAATTGAAAAAAGATATCTTATTTTAAGGGCTATTTCCTATAATCAACCTATAGGGAGAAGAGCTTTGTCAGGAGAATTAGGATTTAAGGAAAGAACTATAAGGGATGAGGTAAGTATACTCAAAAATCAAGGGCTGTTAAATATAGATTTAATGGGTATGTATATCACTGATGATGGAAAAAAAATATTAGAAAATTTACACTCAATCTATGGTAACCTAAAAGGTATCCCAAAGCTAGAAGAAAGATTACAAGAGATATTAGGAATAAAGAAAATGATTATAGTACCTGGAAATTCTACGGAAAACAGTATGGTTCTGAAGGATATGGGTAAAATTACATCTAGAGTACTGAAGAATATCATTCAACCTAAGGATATAATTGGTATAACTGGTGGAAGTACAATGGCAGTAGTAGCTGAGGAGATTACTCCTGATAATAAATCCAGAGACATAATGGTTATACCTGCAAGGGGAGGTCTGGGACGTGAAGTAGAGACTCAATCCAATTCCATAGCAGCAAAATTAGGACAGCAGTTAGGTGGGTCATATAGATTATTATATGTACCAGATGGATTGGAAGAGAAAGCCCTAGAACTTATGTTAAAAAATGAAGAAATCAGAGAATCTATGGAAATGATAAATAATATGAATACTCTTGTATTTGGAATTGGCAGAGCAGATACCATGGCTAAAAGACGAAATCTATCTGAAGAAAGAATAGAAGAATTAATTAATAAGGGAGCAGTAGCAGAAGCTCTTGGTCATTATTTTGATATTAAAGGAAACGAAATTTGGGAATTTAAGACCATTGGATTATCTCTTGAAAAATTTAAATCATTAAATAATGTTATTGGAGTTGCAGGGGGAGAGGAAAAGGCAGAATCCATAATCTCTGTATCTACTTTAAACTCAAATATGACATTGATAACAGATGAATCTGCTGCAGAAAAGATATTGGAAATTGTGAATGAAGCTACAAAGTAGCTAAAAATATAAGAACTAAAAAATACAAATAAATAGGAGGAGTTTTTTATGGCAATGAAAGTTGGATTAAGTGGATTTGGTAGAATTGGTAGAGATGTATTAAGAGCTTATGCAGAAAATGGTGTGGATGAATTTGAAATAGTGGCAATAAATGCATCAGGTAGTTTAGAAGATTTAGCCCATTTATTTAAATATGATACTATGTATGGAAAATTTAATGGTACATTAGAAGTGGCAGAGGATGGATTTATTATCAATGGTAAAAAGATTAAGGTTGTAGGTCATAGGGACCCAGCTGAGATACCTTGGAAAGACTTAGGCGTTGAATTAGTAATTGACTCAACTGGAGCATTTAGGGATAGAGCGGGCTTATCTAAACATATTGAAGCAGGAGCTAAAAAAGTAATTATAACTGCTCCAGCTAAGGATGAAGATATTACTATAGTATTAGGTGTTAATGAAGATAAATATGATCCAGCTAATCATCATATTATTTCAAATGCATCTTGCACAACAAATTGCTTGGCACCAGTAGCTAAGGTAATATTAGAGAAATTTGGTATTAAAAAGGGTTTAATGACTACAATCCATGCTTATACAAATGATCAACAAATATTAGACAAGAGACACAAGGATCTTAGACGTGCAAGAACAGCAGCACAAAATATTGTTCCTACAACAACAGGAGCTGCAAAGGCTGTAGCATTAGTGCTTCCAGAACTAAAAGGAAAGCTTAATGGTTTCTCAGTAAGAGTACCAGTGCCTACAGTTTCCATGGTAGACGTAGTATTTGAAGTAGAAAAATCAGCTACAGCAGAAGAAATCAATAAAGCATTAAAAGAAGCTAGTGAAGGTGAATTAAAGGGAATATTAGGTTACTCAGATGAGCCATTAGTATCCTCAGATTATATTGCTGACCCTCGTTCATCAATAGTAGATGGTTTATCAACTATGGTTATTGACAATATGGTTAAAGTAATAGCATGGTATGATAATGAGTGGGGATATTCTGAAAGAGTAGTAGACCTTGCAAAGTTAGTAGCTAACAAATAGATATTTCACAAAATATAATAAGTAACAATAATGGTGCAACTCTAATCTCTAGCAAATTGATATGCTAGGACGGCTACCATTATTGTTATTTATTGAATAATCTTGGTGATGGGGGAATTTAAATGCTAAATAAAAAATCATTAAAAGATTTAGACTTTACAGGGAAAAAAGTATTGGTTAGATGTGATTTTAATGTGCCAATGGATGGAAATGGTAAAATTACAGATGATATAAGAATAACATCTTCACTACCAACTATAAATTATTTAATTGAAAAAGATGCTAAGATTATACTTATGTCACATTTAGGTAGACCAAAGGGAGAAGCAAATAAAAAGTATTCATTAAAAGCAGTAGCAGATAGACTGACAGAACTACTTAACAAAGAAGTCATATTTGCAGAAGATGATAATGTTGTATCTAGTGCAGTGAAAAGACAAATAGATGCTATGGAAGATGGAGATGTTTTATTACTTGAAAACACAAGATTTAGAAAAGAAGAAGAGGAGAATGAAGAAAACTTCGCAAAGGATTTAGCATCATTAGGAGATTTATATGTTAATGATGCTTTTGGAACTTCTCATAGGGCCCATGCATCTAATGTAGGTGTATCTACCTATTTACCTTCTGCTGTAGGCTTTTTAGTGGAGAAGGAGATATCTGTAATGGGTAAGGCTTTAGAGTCACCTGAAAGACCTTTTGTAGCCATATTAGGTGGTGCAAAAGTATCAGATAAAATAGGAGTAATAGAAAACCTCATAAATAAGGTAAATACCATAATAGTTGGTGGCGGAATGGCTTATACTTTCTTAAAGGCACAGGGACATGAAATTGGTAAATCCTTACTAGAAGAAGATAAGATTGAGCTAGCAAAGGAACTATTGCAAAAAGCAAAAGATAATAATGTCAAATTGATGTTGCCAGTAGATGTAGTAGCTGCAAGAGAATTTAAAAATGATACTGAATTTAAGACTGTTAAAATAGATAATATACCTGAGGATATGATGGGATTAGATATAGGTGATGAATCTATAAAATTATTCTCAAACCTAATCAAAGAAGCAAAGACAGTAATCTGGAATGGACCTATGGGAGTATTTGAAATGGAAAACTTTGCAGGGGGTACAGATGCCATTGCAAAAGCTATGGCAGAATCAGAAGGTATAACTATAGTTGGTGGTGGAGATTCAGCTTCAGCAGTTGAAAAATCAGGCTATGCAGAAAAAATGACTCATATTTCAACAGGTGGAGGAGCTTCCTTAGAATTTCTTGAAGGAAAAATTTTACCAGGAATTGAGGCAATATCAGACAATTAACAATGCACAATTAGGGAAGCAGCCGAAGGTCGCAAATAAAAGACCCAAAAGCTAGACCCCAACAATTGTGAATTGCGAACCGTGAATTGTGCATTGAATAAAGAGGGGGTAATGTTAATGCGAACTCCTATAATCGCAGGAAATTGGAAAATGAATAATACGATAAGTGAAGGACTACAATTGGTGGAAGGAATAAAATCCCACAATTTAAATCAGGACGTAGAAGCAGTTCTTTGCGTACCTTTTACTATTATCCAAGATGTAAAAAAAGCTATAGAGAACACTAATATAAAATTGGGTGCTCAAAATATGCACTGGGAAGAAAATGGAGCCTTTACAGGTGAAATCTCTCCAAAGATGTTAAAGGAACTAGGGGTTGATTATGTAATAATTGGCCATTCTGAGAGACGCCAATATTTTAATGAAACAGATATTACAGTAAATAAAAAAATAAAAGCTGCTATTTCCCATGATATTAAGCCAATAGTTTGTGTAGGAGAGACTTTAGAGGAAAGAGAAGCAAATACAGAAAAAGATGTGGTCAAATCTCAAATCTTAAAAGCTTTTGAGGAAATAGAAGAAAAAGACCTAGATAATATCGTAATTGCATATGAACCGATCTGGGCTATAGGTACAGGCAAGACTGCTTCATCAGATGATGCAAACGATATGATCCTTTTTATAAGGGAAACCATAGGGGAAAAATATGGTGAAAAGAAAAATGTAATTAGAATTCAATATGGTGGATCTGTGAAGCCAAGCAATATAAAAGAATTAATGGATAAATCTGAAATAGACGGTGCCTTAGTTGGAGGAGCTAGTCTAGTTGCTCAAGATTTTGTAGATTTAATAAATTTTTAATTGGAGGATAATATGGTTAAAGCACCAGTTATGCTAATAATACTTGATGGTTTTGGTATAGGAAAGGAATATAAAGGCAATGCCGTTACATTAGCTAATACACCAAATATAGATAGGTTATTTAGAGAATATCCAAATACTATTCTGGAAGCAAGTGGCTTAGCAGTTGGTCTCCCAGAAGGACAAATGGGTAATTCAGAGGTGGGGCATTTAAATATTGGCTCAGGGCGTATAATATATCAGGATTTAACTAAGATATCTAAGTCTGTAGCAGATGGCGATTTCTTCGAAAAAAGAGAATTCTTAGAAGCAATAGAAAATGCTAGAAAGAATAATTCTAAAGTTCATTTAATTGGATTAGTATCATCAGGCGGAGTCCATAGTCACAATACACATTTATATGCGCTGTTGAAACTAATGAAAAAACAGAATTTTAATAATGTTTATATACATGCAATATTAGATGGCAGAGATGTATCACCAACTGCAGGTAAAGCAGATATAAAAGAGCTAATGACCAAAATAGATGAAATAGGTGTAGGAAAAATAGCGACTATATCTGGTAGATACTATGCTATGGATAGAGATAAGAGATGGGATAGGACGAAGCTAGCCTATGATGCTTTTACTCTAGGCAAAGGTAATGAAAATGATAATCCAGTATCAGCCATAGAGAAATCCTATAATGAAGATATTACAGATGAATTTATTATTCCGACTATTATAAAAGAGAATGATGAGCCTGTTACAACTATAGATAATAATGATTCAATTATATTCTTTAATTTTAGACCAGATAGGGCTAGACAAATTACTAGAGCTTTTGTAGATGAGAATTTTGAGGGATTTGAAAGAGAGAAAAAAGTAAATACCTTTTATGTCACCATGACAGAATATGATAAAACCATAGAAAATGTAGAAGTGGCTTATACAGATGAATCACCTAGAAACACTTTGGGAGAATATATTAGCAATAAGGGATTATCTCAACTTAGAATTGCTGAAACTGAAAAATATGCTCATGTAACATTTTTCTTCAATGGAGGCATAGAAGAACCTTATGCAAACGAAGATAGGGCATTGATTCCATCTCCAAAGGTGGCGACCTATGATTTGCAGCCAGAAATGAGTGCCATAGAAGTAAAGAATGAAGTATTAAATAGATTAGGAATGGATAAATATGATTTAATCATATTAAACTTTGCAAATCCAGATATGGTAGGTCATACGGGAGTAGTATCTGCCACAGTAAAGGCTATAGAAACGGTAGATAGCTGTTTAGGAGAAATAATAGAGCTCCTTATAGAGAAGGGTGGTAAGGCACTAATTACAGCAGACCATGGAAATGCAGAAATGCTAATAAATGAAGATGGTAGTCCTGTAACATCTCATACAAGTAACAAGGTACCATTAATTCTTGTGGGATATAAGGATGTAGAACTACAAGAAGGTATTCTGGCAGATTTAGCACCAACTATATTAGAACTGATGGGGTTAGAAAAACCAGAAGAAATGACGGGGAAATCACTTGTAAAATAAATGCACAATTCACAGTTCACAATTCACAATTATGAAAGCGGTGAATGAAGGTCATAAAGACCCCAAAACATTCCTTAGCAATTGTGCATTGTGCATTGATAATTGTGAATTAACTAAAGGAGGAGTTAAATTTGAGTATAATAGTAGATGTTTATGCAAGAGAAGTATTAGATTCAAGGGGTAATCCTACTGTAGAGGTAGAAGTATGGACAGAAGATGGTGCTTTTGGAAGAGCTTTAGTTCCATCAGGAGCATCTACAGGTGCATTTGAAGCCGTAGAGTTAAGAGATGGAGATAAAGAAAGATTTTTAGGTAAAGGTGTTATGAATGCTGTAGATAATGTTAACAATATAATAGCAGAAGAAGTAATAGGTATGGATGTATTTGAGCAAGGTGCAATAGATAAATTGATGATTCAATTAGATGGTACACCAAACAAAGGGAAATTAGGTGCTAATGCTATCCTTGGAGTATCTTTAGCAGTAGCTAGAGCAGCGGCAGATGAACTAGGAATGCCTTTATATCAATATGTAGGTGGAGTTAATTCTAAAACATTACCAGTTCCAATGCTAAATATTTTAAATGGTGGGGAACATGCTGATAACAATGTTGATATTCAAGAATTTATGGTAATGCCTGTAGGAGCAAAAAGTTTCCGAGAGGCTCTTAGAATGGGTGCAGAGATATTTCATAGTCTAAAATCTGTTCTTAAATCTAAAGGGTTAAATACAGCAGTAGGTGATGAAGGTGGATTTGCTCCAAATTTATCTAGTAATGAAGAAGCATTAAAAACTATAGTAGAAGCTATAGAAAAAGCAGGCTATAAACCAGGAGAAGAGATAATGTTAGCCTTAGACGTAGCAGCTACAGAAATGTATGATGAAGATAAAAAGATTTATAACTTAACAGGAGAAGGTAGAACACTTACGGTAGAAGAAATGATAGATTATTATGAAGAATTAGTGAATAAATATCCAATTATTTCTATAGAGGATGGTCTAGCTGAAGACGATTGGGATGGTTGGAAACTGTTAACAGAAAGATTAGGTAGTAAGATTCAATTAGTAGGAGACGATTTATTTGTTACAAATACTGAGAGATTGAGTAAAGGTATAGAACTAGGTATTGCGAATTCAGTATTGGTTAAATTAAATCAAATAGGTACATTAACTGAAACATTAGATACAATTGAAATGGCAAAGATAAATGGATATACTGCAGTAATATCTCATAGATCAGGAGAGACAGAAGATACTACTATAGCGGATTTAGCAGTAGCAACAAATGCGGGACAAATTAAAACAGGAGCTCCTTCTAGAACAGATAGAGTAGCAAAATATAATCAATTACTTAGAATAGAAGATATGCTAGGTGAAGAATCTGTTTATAAAGGAAGAAAAACATTTTATAACATAAAGAAATAGTAGTGGGGGGCATGAATTCTTTAAGTATAGGTTTATCTATGCTATTGATTTTATGCTCCTATTATGTTAAAATAGTAATGTTTTAGGGGATATGTTACTATCTACTATATTTGTAGGAGGTGTAAATATGACAACATTCTTTTCAGTATTAGTTCTTGCGTCAAGCTTATCTTTAATAGTTTCTGTAGTATTACAAGAGGGTAGCGAACAAGGGATGGGTACTTTAGCAGGTGGTTCAGCGGATTCATTATGGGGTAAGTCAAGAGGAACAAGCCGTGAAGACATGCTTAAGAGAATAACAGTAGTGTCAGCTGTTATTTTTATAATATCTACTTTAGTTTTAGCAGCTAAATAACAAAGGAGGAATAGGAGATGAATTTGGCATTAATTGCTGCGCCAGTAGTTGGTATATTGGCGTTGTTATTTGCTTTGTATAAAGCAAGCAGTATCGATAAAGTTAGCCCTGGAAACGATAGGATGAAAGAAATATCAACCTATATTCAAGATGGTGCCATGGCTTTCTTAAGTAGGCAATACAAATCTTTAGCAATTTTCGTAGCAGTACTTTTTATTATTTTAACAATTGTTCCTGGTCTTGGTTTTAAAACAGCTATTTGTTTCTTACTTGGAGCGCTATTTTCAATATGTGCAGGTTACTTTGGTATGAAGGTAGCTACAAAAGCAAACGTAAGAACTGCAAATGCTGCAATGGAATCAGGTATGACTAAGGCATTGAATGTAGCATTCTCAGGTGGAGCAGTAATGGGAATGTGCGTTGTAGGGTTAGGGATTTTAGGAGTAGGAGTACTTTACATAATATTTGGTGATGCAAATATTATAACAGGTTTTGGATTAGGAGCTTCATCCATAGCATTATTTGCTAGAGTAGGTGGAGGTATCTATACTAAGGCAGCAGACGTAGGTGCAGACTTAGTAGGTAAAGTAGAGGCAGGAATTCCAGAAGATGATCCAAGAAATCCAGCAGTTATCGCAGATAACGTTGGAGATAACGTTGGAGACGTAGCAGGAATGGGTGCGGACTTATTTGAATCATATGTAGGAGCAATTATATCAGCTATTACCTTAGGACTTGTAGCATATGGAGAAAAGGGAGTTTATTTTGCACTTGCACTTTCAGCAGTAGGAATTATCGCTTCAATCATCGGTGTTTATTTTGTTAGAGGAGATAAAGATCCTCAAAAGGCATTAAATAATGGTACATTAGTTAGTTCATTGATTACAGTAGTTGCAGGTTTCTTCTTGAGCAATTATATATTAGCATCATATAAGCCATTTATAGCAATATTATCTGGACTTGCAGTAGGACTTATCATAGCTAGAATAACAGAATATTATACATCAGGAGATCATAAACCAGTACAAAGAATAGCAACTGAATCAGAAACGGGAGCATCAACTAATATTATTGGTGGACTTTCAGTAGGTATGATGTCAACGGCTGGACCTATTATTATAATAGCTATAGGTATTTTAGTAGCTTATTATGTATCAGGTGGATCAACAGATGCTGCTCAAGGTTTATATGGAATTGCTTTAGCAGCAGTAGGTATGCTATCAACAGCAGGTATGACTATAGCAGTAGATGCTTATGGTCCAATAGCTGATAATGCTGGTGGTATTGCAGAAATGTGTGAATTACCAGATAACGTTAGAAATATAACAGATAAATTAGACTCAGTAGGTAATACTACAGCAGCTATAGGAAAAGGATTTGCAATAGGCTCAGCAGCACTTACAGCTCTTGCATTATTTGCTTCCTATACTCAAGCAGTAGGACTTTCTAGTATAGACATGACAAAACCAACTGTTATAGCAGGTGCATTTATAGGTGGTATGCTACCATTCCTATTCTCAGCAATGACTATGGATGCAGTAGGTAAAGCAGCTTTCTCTATGATTGAAGAAGTAAGAAGACAATTTAGAGAAATTCCAGGTATCATGGAAGGAAAAACAACTCCTGAATATGCTACTTGTGTAGATATCAGTACAAAAGCAGCACTTAGAGAAATGATAATCCCTGGACTATTAGCAGTAGTTGTACCTGTAGCTGTAGGTTTATTATTAGGAGCTGAAGCTTTAGGTGGGCTATTAGCTGGTTCATTGATTACAGGAGTATTAATGGCTATATTCATGTCAAATGCTGGTGGAGCATGGGATAATGCTAAGAAGTATATTGAGGAAGGAAATCATGGTGGCAAAGGTAGCGAAGCTCATAAAGCAGCAGTTACTGGAGATACTGTAGGAGACCCATTCAAAGATACTTCAGGACCATCATTAAATATCTTAATAAAACTAATGACAATAGTAGCATTAGTATTTGCACAAATATTTGGAAATGGAATTTTATTCTAATTAAAAAGGATTCTATCGAAGAATTATACGGATTATAAAAAGTCCCTCTTTTAGAGGGATTTTTTTATGCTGGAAAAATATATAATGAATAAAAATGTTTTAGTAGAAGAGCTTGTTTTACTGTAAATATATGTGTTTATATGATATAATCATATAGTTAAGGGCATAATAATATATAAAAGAGTTGAGGTATATTAGTATGAATATTGAAGGTATAAATCTAAATTATATAGTAGAAGGTGAAGGGAAAGATGTACTCGTACTTCATGGCTGGGGTGCAAATATCAATACGGTACTTCCAATAGTTAATATACTAAAGGAAAAATTCAAAGTACATGCACTGGATTTACCGGGTTTTGGTAAATCTCAAGAACCAAAAGAACCTATTGATTCTTTTAAGTATGCAGATATAGTAAAAGCATATATGGATAGTATGGAAATTAAAAATGTGATTCTAATAGGTCATTCCTTTGGGGGAAAACTATCAATTATTTTAGGAAGCAAATATCCAGAGATGGTAGATAAGATTGTACTTGTAAATAGTGCAGGGTTAATACCAAGGAGAGGGTTTAAATACTATATAAAGGTTTATAGCTTTAAAACTTTAAAATTCTTATATAAAAGTCTTTTCTTTTGGATAAAAAATGAAGAAAAGATGGAGAAGTTTTATAAGAAATTTGGGTCAACAGATTATAAAGATTCATCAGGTATCATGAGGAAAATATTAGTTATAGTAGTCAATGAAAATTTATTACCTTTACTAAACAAAATAAAAGCACCTACGCTATTGATATGGGGAGATAAAGACACAGCTACGCCTTTATATATGGGAAAAATAATGGAAAAAGAAATAAAAGACTCAGGTTTAGTAGTACTAGAAAATACAGGACATTATTCATATCTAGATGATTATCAAAGATTTACATTAATACTAAGAAATTTTTTGCAATATGAAAATATAGTGAATAGTTAAAAGTGAATAGTGAAGAGGTAAATGCAGTGACTAGTTAATGGTGAATAGCTAATAGATGAAAAGATTAAAAAAACTAAGTTCTAAAATTGTTTACCATTAGTTATAAGTTAAGTTAAACTATTCACTTTTAATTATTAGTTATTCACTAATTTTGTGGGGGGATTATTTTGTTAATTATAGTAATTATAATAGGTATTATGGCTTTAGTTTTTATAGCAAATAGATCAAAATATTTTTTACATATGCTCCAACTTGAGGGATATAACTCAGAGCAATTTCAGAAGTGGATAAATAGCAATAAGAAAAAAGTTTTTTCTCTAAAAAATGATAATAACGAAATTAAAAAACCATTAGTATTTACTAATAGAGCAAAGAGATTATATCTAACTAATATGATATTTAATATAATATTAGTAGCATTATTTGTCTTGAAGACTCGTAATTTTCTTGAAGCTCCGCCTGCCTATGCATTCTTTGCATTAGTAATATTAATTGTCTTATTAGGGATACTCTATTATCTTCAAGCATTTCTTATGTTAATATCAAACAATTCACTGAAACCCATAGAAAAAAGAATTAATATGGGTTTTTATGAACAGGCTCAGGAAAAGATAAAAAGTAGAGCAGATTTAATCGTAGTAGGTATTACGGGAAGTTTTGGAAAGACTAGTACAAAGTTTATAGTTGGAAATATATTGGAAGAAAAATTTAAAGTACTTAATACTCCTGAATCTTATAATACTCCTATGGGACTATCAAAGGTAATAAATAATGATTTAACTCACGAACATAATGTGTTTATTGCAGAATTAGGAGCAAGAAATATTGGAGATATAAAGGAGGTAGCAGAATTAGTTCAACCTAAAATAGGAGTTATCACATCCATTGGGCCAACACATATAGAGACATTTAAAAATATAGATAATATAATGAAAACAAAATACGAATTAATTGAAGAATTGCCTACAGATGGAGTAGCCATATTTAATTACGATAATGAATATATAAAGAAATTAGCTGATAAAACATTTAAAGAAAAAATCCTTTATGGACTGGAAGATATAGAGAATCTGGATTTATATGCAGAGGATATAGAGGTATCCGAATTTGGATCTACTTTTACAATAAAAGACAAAGACGGTAATTCTATAAGATGTACTACTAAACTCCTAGGAAAGCATAATGTCTATAATATCTTAGCAGGTGTTGCAGTGGCTAGATTATTAGATTTATCCTTTGATGAAATAAAAAATGGAATAGAGAGTCTAGAACCAATACCACACAGATTAAATATAATAAATCCAGGTACGGGTGTTATCATAATAGATGATGCTTTTAATTCCAACCCAATAGGGTCTAAAGCAGCCTTAGAAGTATTATCACAGTTTAAAGAAGGGAGAAAGATAATAGTAACACCTGGCATGGTAGAATTAGGTGCAATGGAGATAGAAGCCAACAAAGAGTTTGGTACAAATATAGGGAAGGTCTGTGATTATGTAATACTTATTGGAGAAAAGAGGACTAAACCGATATATGATGGATTAATGGAAGTGAATTACAACAAGGATAACATATTTATAGTAAATACTTTAGATGAAGCGACATCTCATATTCAAAAATTGGCAAGACCAAAGGATATTGTTTTATTTGAAAATGATTTGCCAGATAATTATAGTGAGTAAAGTAAAGAATCGGAAGGGGGTTATCTCTTGTGAAAAAAATCGGGGTAATATTTGGAGGACTAAGTGTAGAGCACGAGGTATCTGTAATTACAGGAATGCAGGTAATGGAAAATATTGATAAGACAAAATATGAAGTGATACCGATTTATGTAAACAAAGATGGAAAATGGCTGACAGGAAATAGCTTAATGGATTTTAAAAACTACAAGGATGGTAATTTTAAGGATGCTAAAGAGATTATACTATCTCCTAACCATGGAGATAACAATATCTATTCACATCCTAAGACAGTAGGATTATTTGGAAAGAAGATTCTTGGAGAGATAGATATAGCGTTTCCAGCATTTCATGGAATGAATGGAGAAGATGGAACAGTGCAGGGAATATTTGAACTTATGGATATACCCTATGTAGGTTGTGGTGTATTAGGTTCATCAGTAGGTATGGATAAGATATTAATGAAAGATGTATATAAGGCTAATGAATTGCCTGTAGTAGATTATACCTGGTTCTATAGATCTAAATGGTTGAAAGATAAAGATTTAATTATAAAAGATATAGAAACAAAACTATCCTATCCATTATTTGTGAAACCAGCTAATTTAGGATCAAGTATAGGGATATCAAAGGCAAAAAATAGAGAAGACCTTGTTGATGCTATAGAGGTAGCTATTAGATATGATAGAAAGATAATAATAGAGCAAGCAGTGGAAAATTTAAGAGAAATAAATTGTGCAGTCTTAGGATTTGATGATGAAGTAATTACATCTTTATGTGAAGAACCAATTGGTTGGGAAGAGATTCTAAGTTTTGAAGATAAATATGTAAAAACTAATGAAAAAGGTGGAAAATCCAGTGGTGAAAGAAGAATAATACCAGCTGGAATTGAAGATAATATTAGACAAGAAATAGAACAATTAGCAAAGAAGGCGTTTATAACTATTGATGGTAGAGGAGTATCGAGAATAGACTTTTTATTAGATGCCAATAATAATATATATATCAATGAAATAAATACTCTGCCTGGTTCAATTGCATTTTATTTATGGGAAGGCAAAGGATATTCTTTCAAAAAATTAATAGATGAATTAATATCTATTGCAATAAAAGTTCATGAAGAAAAGAAAGAAAATATGTACTCTTACGAGGCAAATTTATTTAATAGGACACAATATGGTTCAAAAGTAAAAAAAGTGTAAGATATTTTTAATATCTTACATTATTTTTATATAATATGGGTAAATACTAATGATAAAGAAAGAATATATAAAAATATAAACCCCAGATAGGGAGGAATAAAGATGAGTATTAGAGAAATGATTATAGAGTTTATGGAAGAAAAGAAATATAAACCTATGTTAAAAGAAGAATTAGCCGTACAATTTGATATAGAACGTAGGGATTTAGAGAGTTTTTATAAGATATTAGAGGGATTAGAAAGAGAAGGTATAGTAATTAAGGCCAAGAATGATAAATATGGTTTAATTGATAATGATTACTTAGTTGCTGGTATTTTAGAAGGAAATGAAAGAGGATTTGGATTTGTTATTCCTAATGATAAAATTAGAGAAGATATATTTATTCCTGCTGAGAATATGAATGGAGCAATGCATGGAGATAGAGTAATAGCCAATATTACTAGAAGGCAAGAAACGGATAGACGAGAAGAAGGAGAAATAATCAGAATTCTAGAAAGAAATAATAAAATCATTGTAGGTACCTTTGAAGACAATAGGAATTTTGGCTTTGTGGTACCAGATGATCATAAGATTAGATACGATATATTTATCCCAAAGGCAAAGACTCGCAATGCAAAGACAAATCAAAAGGTGGTTGTGGAGATAACTACATGGCCAGAGCCTAGGAGAAATCCAGAGGGCAAAGTAATAGAAGTTCTTGGATATTTAGATGAAAAGGGAACAGATATTTTATCAATTATTAGACAATTCAATTTGCCAGAGGAATTTCCAAATAAGGTACAAGAAGCAGCCAAGAATATTGAACAAGAGGTAGATCCTAAAGAAGCGAAGCGTAGAGTTGATCTAAGACATTTAAATACTTTTACAATAGATGGAATCGATGCAAAGGATATAGATGATGCTGTATCTATTGAAATGAAGGATAATGGAAACTATTATCTTGGAGTTCATATTGCAGATGTTGCTCACTATGTAAGAGAGAAATCAACTTTAGATAAAGAGGCATTGCAAAGAGGGAACTCAGTGTATCTAATAGATAGGGTAATACCTATGTTACCAAAGGAACTATCTAATGGAATATGTTCATTAAACCCTAATGTAGATAGACTTTCATTATCTGTATTTATGGAAATAGATAAAAAAGGTAAAGTAGTAGACCATGAAATAGTTGAAGGATTAATAAATAGTAAACAAAGATTAGTATATGATGATGTTTCTGATTTCTTAGAAAATGATGATGAAGTGGCTAAGGAAAAATTGTCTAAGGTTGCAGAGGATTTAAAGCTAATGGAAGAATTATGTCATATATTATATGAAAAGAGAGAAAGAAGAGGAAGTATAGACTTTGATTTTCCTGAAGCAAAGATTATCTTAGATGAAAAAGGAGTACCTATAGAAATAAGAAAAGAAGAGAGAAGAATAGCAAATAGATTGATAGAGGAATTTATGTTAGTTTGCAATGAAACAGTGGCAGAACGATTTTTCTGGTCACAAACTCCATTTTTATATAGAATACACGAAGAACCTTCAGCCGAAAAAATAGCTACTTTTAGTAAGCTAATACACAATTTTGGATATACATTAAAAGGGCAGCAAGAAGTCCATCCAAAAGAGTTACAGCTATTGACTAAGGAAATAAGAGGCAAGAAAGAAGAAACGCTAATTAGTACATTAATGTTGAGGTCATTGAAAAAGGCTATATACAGTAATGAGCCAGGTATACACTTTGGTCTTGCTGCGCAGTATTATTCTCATTTTACAGCACCTATTAGAAGATACCCAGATTTAGTAATACACAGAATAATAAAAGCATATTTAAATGGGAAACTAAGTAACCAAGTTCAAGGAAAACTAGAAGCAAACCTACCTGAGATAGCAGAACATACTTCTATGACTGAGAGGAGAGCAGAAGAAGCGGAAAGAGAAGTTGAAGATATGAAAAAAGCTCAATATATGACTAAACATATAGGAGAAGAATTTGAAGGTATAGTATCTTCACTAACTAATTTTGGTATGTTTGTGCAGCTGGAAAATACCATAGAAGGATTAGTTCATTTTAATAATATGCTAGATGATTATTATCATTTTGATGAAGAAAAATACTATATAATAGGAGAAAGAACAAATAAAATATATAGATTAGGAGATATGGCTAAGATAAGAGTAATAGATGCTGATGTAATGAGGAGAAACATTGATTTTGAATTGCTATAGGAGATTGACATCACCATATATATTTGTTAAACTTAATCATAAGAAATTATAATGTGGTGATAGAATGAAAAAAATAGGAACTAAGGTAGTTGCAACTAATAGAAAAGCAAGATTTGAATATTTCATAGAGGATACTATGGAAGCTGGACTAGTATTAACTGGAACAGAAGTAAAGTCCATTAGACAAGGGAAGTTAAATATTAAAGATAGCTATGCTTCCATAGAAAAGGGAGAATTATTTATAAATAATCTCCATATTAGCCCATATGAGCAAGGGAATATATATAATGTAGATCCTCTTAGAAAGAGAAAATTATTATTGCATAAAAGGGAAATCAGGAAGTTAATGGCTGCCATAACGCAAAAAGGCTATACCTTGGTTCCTTTGTCTGTATATATAAAGGATGGGCTAGTTAAAGTAGAACTAGCGACTGCAAAAGGAAAGAAGCTATATGATAAGAGAGATGATATAGCGAAGAAGGATGCAGAAAGAAGAATGCAACAACATTCATCTGAGAAATACAAGTAGACAATTCACAATTAAAAGGACTAGAAGATTATAAGTTTTGTGGTATTAATTGTGCATTGATAATTGTGAACTATGCATTGGTTAATGGTTGACATAATTCAATAAATTTGCTATAATTAATTGCTAATTAAATATGGGGGCGAATTTGGTTTCGACGGGGATGTGGAATCAGGAGTAGCGAGTCGTTGTCGCCAAGCAACGCTAAAAGTGGCAAACTAAATTAAACGCAAACGATAATTACGCATTTGCAGCTTAATTAAGCTGCTCGTCCTACTCGAGTAACCCACGGCTTGAGATAGGGCGTCAATCTAGTGGGGCACCGCACTTAGCAAAGCTTTGAGCTAAGGACGGAACTTATGAAGCTACTGAAACTTGAATCCTGTCAGTAGGGGTCAAGTAGAGGGAATGTCAAATTACTGACTGCACTCGGAGAAGCTCTTGTGGAAATGTTTTCGGACGTGGGTTCGATTCGTATGGAGTCGCCCTATAGAGTGATCTATAGGTGATAATCTGGCTTTATCGGTGAAGGCTGTAAAATGCTAATACCGAGGGGTATGTGGAGAAATCCAACAGCCCTGTATCGACTTATAGGCTGCTAAGTCATATGATATGCAGTACTAGGATGGAAGGAATAAACTATAATTAACTTTCATAATACGCCAGAGGGGTTAATGACCTCAAGATATAGTCAGTGCCTTTAGGAAACTATTGGATATCATGTCCCACCGCCTCCACCATACATATTATAGAAAAAATAATAGGAGTGATCATATGAATAAAGAAGATCAGATATTTGACCTATTAGAGAGACTATATATAGAGTTACAAGATACAAAAAAAGAATTAAAAGAAGAAATTTCTAACGTAAGAACTGAACTTAAAGAAGAGATTTCTAACGTAAGAACTGAACTTAAAGAAGAGATTTCCAATGTAAGAACTGAACTTAAAGAAGAGATTTCCAATGTAAGAACTGGGCTAAAAGAAGAAATTTCTAATGTAAGGACTGAATTAAAAGAGGATATAGGAGTTCTTAATGATAATCAAATGATTATATTTGATAAGCTAGAGAAAATGGGATCGGATATAGAGGGTATAAAAGAAGATATGTCAGATGTCCAGATGATTACTGCCAATAATTATAAAGATATAGTTAGACTTAAATCAGTCAGATAAAATAAAACTCTAATGAATAAAATCATTAGAGTTTTTATAATGAAATAGTTTTAGCACTATATTCACGATAACTAAATTGTAAGAAGCCTACTAAAAATCTTTAATTGACTTTTCGTAGTACATAATATAAAATCTTCATTAATTAATAAAATTGGAAATTCTAGGAAGAGAAAAGTAGCCATTTAAATTTCTAACAGCGAGCGAGAACAGAGTGAGAGTCTTGTAAGAAAGCTGATGGTGAAGAGGGCCTCGGAGAATATGTCTGAGCAATTGCGAGGATAATACGTTAACTGCGTTAAAGTATTTAAGTGGACTTATGTCAATTTGAGTGGTACCGCGGATTTAAACCCGTCTCAGTTTATGAGGCGGGTTTTTTATCATTATGTATATTTTGATGTTTTAGTAATAGTATAATTTACTGAAAGATCCAATATAGTTGAATTTAAGGAGGGAATCCATGGAAAAATTAATTAAAATATTAAGTAGGATAGTTGAGGATGCTTTTGGGCAATGTGGATATGAAAGAAATTTTGGTAATGTTACTATATCCAATCGTCCTGATTTATGTCAATTTCAATGTAATGGAGCTCTACCTGCATCTAAGAAGTATAAGAAGTCACCTATACAAATTGCTAATGAGATATTAGAAATATTGAAGAATACTAATGTTTTTAAAGATGTTTCTTCTGCTGGACCTGGTTTTATAAACATAAATATAAAGGATAACTTCTTGGTTGATTACCTAAATGATATGAGTAAAGATAAGAAATATGGTTGTTCTGAGCCAGCAAAACCTATGACAATTATAGTAGATTATGGTGGAGCAAATGTTGCGAAGCCTCTTCATGTTGGTCATCTTAGAGCTGCAATTATTGGTGAAGCAATAAAGAGAATTTCTAGATTTCTAGGGCATAATGTCATAGGTGATGTTCATTTAGGTGATTGGGGCTTGCAAATAGGAATGGTAATATCTGAGCTTAGAAGACGTATGCCTAGGCTGCCTTATTTTGCTGAGGATTATAAAGGGGAACATCCTGAAGAAGCCCCTTTTACAATAGATGAACTTGAAGAAATATATCCAGCGGCAAGCTCCCTAGCAAAAAGCAATATTGAAGCGATGGAAGAAGCTAGAAAAGCTACCTTCGAGTTACAAAGCGGGAGAAAAGGATATATAGCACTTTGGAAGCACATTTTAAATGTTTCTGTAGAGGATTTGAAGAAAAATTATAGCGCTTTAAATGTAGAGTTTGACCTTTGGATGGGTGAAAGCGATAGTCAGAAGTATATTGATGAAATGATAAATTATCTAAAGGAAAACAACTATACCTATGAAAGCAAAGGAGCATTGGTTATAGATGTTGCCAAGGAAATTGATACTTATACGATTCCCCCAATAATAATATTAAAATCAGATGGTGCTATATTATATAGTACTACGGACCTTGCTACTATTTGGCAAAGAGTAAAGGATTATAATCCAGATCAGATAATATATGTTGTTGATAAAAGACAGGGGTTACATTTTGAGCAGGTTTTTAGATGTGCTAAAAAAACAAGAATTGTAAATGAAAATCTATTTTTTGATTTTATTGGCTTTGGGACAATGAATGGTAAAGATGGGAAACCTTTCAAGACTAGAGAAGGTGGTGTTATGAGACTACAGGATTTGATTAGAATAATTCAAGATAATGTAGTGAATAAACTCGATGACAATAAAGGTTTTAGTGAATCTGAAATATATGATATAGTAAGAAAGGTCGGACTGTCTGCATTAAAATATGGTGATTTATCTAATCAGGTTACTAAAGACTATATATTTGATATGGAAAAATTCTCATCCTTTGAAGGAAATACAGGGCCATATATTTTATATACTATTGTAAGAATTAAATCTATTTTGAGAAAAGCTAGTGAGGAAAAAATGAACAATATGGATGCAATACATGAGCCATATAGCCAAAGTGAAAGAGATTTAATGCTAAAGCTTTCAAAGTTTAATGAGGTCATAGAGTTTAGTTTCTTAGAAAAGGCACCAAACAAATTATGTGAATATATTTATGATTTATCTAATCTATTCAACAAATTTTATCATGAAAATAAAATTATAAGTGAGGAAAATATTGAAAAGAAAAATTCTTGGTTAAGTCTTATTACCTTAACAAAAAATATTTTAGAAACTTCCCTTGATTTACTTGGAATTGAAGTACCTGATAGAATGTAAATGAAAAAGGTGGGAATTAAATAAAACTTTAGTGATAATAAACAAGTTAAAAAATATAGCAAAATATCAAACAGGGAAGTCCAACTTGACTTCCCTGTTAAAGTACTTAACTAGATTAATATCTATCCCTTTATTTTTAGCAATTTTATAAAGTTAGATTTTGATAGCTCATTTAAACGTGTTTTTTATTAAGAATAGTATGAAACTTATAAAGAAATCTTATAAAAGCAAGCTAATATCAAGAGATTCTTGGTAACTTTATGGTTAATAAACTATTCATGGTAAAGATATGATTTATATTAAGATATAAAAATATTAAAATCAATACATCTTCTTAACATATTTATGATAGTAATATTTTATTTTACCCCAATACTTTTTTAGTCGATTTTCCATAATGTCTTTATATTTTTCTAGTTCTAATACATCTTCATTCGAAGAAGGAAAGCTACTGTACTTACTTTTTACAAAGATTTCTGTAATTTCTTTTATTCCTATTTCATCATAGGAATAGAATTTATACGCAATACGATTTGCATATTCATAGTGAGTTTCTCCATATAGTTGGGGATAACCCATTAATTCCTTGATCCTTAGAATTTGTCGATATAGATAAATAACCCTTTTATTATTGGATAACTTTTTAGCTTTAGCTTCGCGATAGCTATATTGTAAAAATCCTACTAAAAATCTTAGAGGGATTATTAATAATAAAATGATTATAAATAAGTCAACAGTATTACTTGTTAAACCAGTAGATGTATCTTCATAGTCTTCCTCATAGTTTGGTTTCCTTCCATCGACAGTAGTTTGGTCGCCATCAATATTTTGATCATCAATATCATTTCTAGGACCTCTAATATTTTCCCTAGCTTCATTTAACTCCATATCCTTGTCGGATTCATTTAGATGATAATTTTCTAATCTAGATTCTACAGGGTAAGCAGGTGTAGGCTCAAAGGTCATCCAACCAACTGGTTCAATAAATGCTTCTACCCATGCATGGGCATTTTCATGTTTTACCTCATATACACCAGTTTCAATAGAATCCTTAGCTAAATAACCTTCTATATATCTGCTTGGTATTCCTGATAGACGAAGCATCACAGCCATGGATGTTGCATAATAGGTGCAGTAACCCTCCTTTTTTTCAAATAGAAAATAATCTATAAACTCTTGATTTTCTGGTAAATATTCCACATCTAAGCTATATTTATAATTATTTCTAAGATAATTCTCAATAGCCACTGCTTTTTCAAAATCATCTTTAGTATCCTTTACTATTTCCCTTACTAGATCTTTTGTCCGTTCAGTTATTTTATCTTTAGGTATTTGTAGATATATATTTAAGTCAGTCATATCTTTCTTTTTTTGTTCTATACCTAGAGATACTAACATCCCATATGGAAGAGGTTTTTGTACTAGGACAAAATAGCTTTCACCATTATAAACTCCATTGGAGAATACCAAAACATCATCACGGTTTACTTTTAGCATATGATTGTCTGAGAAGCTAACTTTAGCTGGTTTATAAGGACTAAAAAGGGTAGTTGATGCAAAATCATGATAGGTAATAGTAATATATTCTTGCTTGTAATAAATTTTCTGTTCTTCCTGCGAAAGATCACTGAAGTCTTGTTTCAATCCATAGTTTGCTGAAGGTTCAATTATAGTATCCCAAGAATTCCCCGTATAAACTTGCTTTACATTTCCCCTTAGATAAGTACTATCACTTACACGTACTGTCATAATTCTCTTATCACTTAAGTTTACAGGACCTCCTAATTTTGAGTTTTCACTTTGATATCCTGTAATTGAAAAATTGAATAGTGTAGCGTTTCCAGATTTCCGGCTATAGATATCATAGGAACGTAAGTCTTTGATAAATGGGAAGATGGTATAAACTTTTCGCTGCAACCAAGGCCATTCGATATAATTGTAACTCTTTGGCAATAGTAAAGCTATGAAAACAATTAATATGCTATAGGTAGTTAATGTGTGGAGCCATGGATTGTAAAGGTTCTGTATCTTTTTCTCATAATACTTATTTAATCCTATGAGAATAAAAAAGGCTAATAGAAATATGGAAATCATCCAATATGCTTGATTAAAAAAATTATACCAATAGTAAAGGAAGAAAACTATATAAATAGGAAGCAATAGATAAATATTTTTATTCCTAAATAAGATGAAAGCAGTAAACAATGATACTAAAATTATAAGTATTGCCCAAAATAACAACATATTATCTGATGCAATACTTTCTTTCCCTTGGAGATGAGCAATTATGTTACTGAATAAAGAAAGAATTCTTTCTATTATGTTAAATAAAATGGGAGAAACGAAACGGTGTATCAAGATAGTGATTAGAGAACTAATAGCTAAAAGTCCATATAGAATTAGTGGATTTAGTAGAAAGAATTTAACTATCATACTTCCTAGCAATACTATTAATATTTGCAGCATAATATTTAGTTTTAGACCCATCCCCAAACCAAAAAGATATACTAGACAAAATACAAAAGAAGCATAAATCAGGTTAAAAAGTAATTTTTGACTTTTATTAGATGTTCTATCCATGATAAACCTCCAATGCTTCCTTGATACTATTGTTATAATCTAATATATATATGGGGATTCCTTCCTGTCTTAATCTTTTTTCAACTATTTGGTCTATATATCCTGTTCTGTTATCTAAATCAGTTATAACTATAAATAATGGATTAAGATTTCTGATTTTTAATTGAATTCCTTGTGCACCAATAGCCTTATCTAAGTTTGGAGTAATAATTATAACTGTTGAACTTTTATTTAAAGTCTCAATCTTTGACGCGACAATAGATTTAAATTCAAGAGTTCCGTTACCCTTAAATCTAGCTAAGGTTTCCAAAAAAGGTTTTAAGTCAGATTTTTGTTGACCTTTTACTTCTACTTGGTTTTGATCATTCTGAGTTTCCAAGTTTATTTCTATATTTTGACTTAAACAATAATTTACTATGCTAAGAGCAACATCAGCAGTCTTATCTTCAAGACGACGATCTACATCACCTTTAAAGATATTTGCTTCATTGTCTAGGAAAATGATAACATATGTATCTCCTCGATTTTCATAGTCTTTAACTATAGGAATATCCTTTTTTGCAGATAGTTTCCAATGAATGGCTTTAACGGAATCACCTTCTCTATATTCCCTCAAAGAAGTAACTCGGCTTTTATCTTGAAAATCTGAGGTCTGCACTAGAAGTTCTCCAGATTGATGGCTGGCAGTTATTTTGAAAGTAGATAGGATAATGGTTTCTGGATAGACTAGTAGAGAGGCAGGGCTTGTAATTTTTTTCTTAAAAGAATAAAATCCAAAAACATCTCCCACTGTTACCTCTATTTCTCCAAACTGGTAATAACCCCTTCTTCTTAGGATTAGAGATTCACTACTGCTGTAGGATTCCTTTTTTTTCAGTGCTAATGTCACTTTAGGAGAATTAATCCCTGTTAATTGTTTTGAAATATCAGATTGAATTTCTAAATAGGGTATGTGAAGAATACTATTATTTTTTACTTGATAATTTATATTGAGCATTTCGCCAGTGAATAGAGATTCCCTTGGAATCTCTATAGAACCTTTTAGCCCTTTAAGGGTAACTAAACAGTGAATTAAAGGAAGAATAAATGTCAGCAATAGTATATAAAATAAAAAGTAAGGCAAGGTTCCTCCAACCAACAATACAAAGGCAATTATAATCATAAGGAAGATTAATGGAAGACCAATTTTTATATTATTCATTTGTCATCACCGGTACAAATACACGACTAAGAACTTCTTTTAATATATCTTCAATACCCTTTTGCTCTATTCTGGCCTCTGGGGAAAGAATTAGCCTATGTCCCAATACAGGTACTACCATTTTCTTTACATCATCATGAATAACATAGTCTCGACCTGCTAAAAATGCCTTTGATTTTGCAGCCTTCAACAAATCAATAGAAGCTCTAGGACTAGCTCCTAAACGCAAATCTTCATAAATTCTAGTTGTATTAGAAATATTAACAATATAATCTATAATATCACGGTGAACTGTTATTTCATCTACCATGGATTGCATTTCTAATATATCTTCCTGAGATACAACAGGCTCTATAAGATTAAGATTTTTTATGGACTGATAATTTTGGAGTATTTCTATTTCAGACTGTTTTTCTGGATATCCCAGAGATAAACGCATTAGAAAACGATCTAACTGTGCTTCTGGTAGAGGAAAAGTTCCTTGGTATTCTAGTGGATTCTGAGTTGCCAGTACCATAAAAGGTTTCTCTAAAATATAATGACTTTCTTCTGTAGACACTTCCCCTTCCTCCATAGCCTGTAATAAACTAGACTGAGTTTTGGGAGAAGTTCTGTTGATTTCGTCAGCTAAGAATACTTGATTAAATATTGGACCTTTTTTGAAAAAAAAGGCTCCAGTATTTTTATCATAGACACTAATACCTATAATATCAGAAGGCATCAGGTCTGGTGTAAACTGGACCCTTTTATATGATAAATCCATACTTCTAGCAAGTGCTTTAACTAAAGTAGTTTTTCCAACTCCAGGTACATCTTCAATTAAAAGATGGCCTCTGGCAAATAATGCTATTAAAACCTTCTCTAGAACTTCATCTTTGCCCATAATTACCTTTTTTAAGTTTTCTAAAATATCTAATGCTTTTTTATTATCCATATTTACCTCCATTACTCTTTTATAGAGATTAAATTTATTAATAAATTTTATGGCTGCAGATAATTTATATGTTACATTAATTATACCATTAAAACTATTATATAATCTACAAAATATAAGGTAAAATATAATTTCAAAACTAAGCAAATAACTATTTTATAAACAGTAGAGAATACTATCTATAAGAGAGTAATGGGATGAAGAAAAAATGTAAGTAATTAACTGCGAGGTAATTAGTGTTTTCATATTTTTGCTGAAAAAGCCTTGATTAGAATCATATCCTATCAAGGCTTCTATTATTTTTGCAATCCATATTCATTAATTTTATTAAAAAGCTGACGAGAACTAATATCAAGCCTGCGAGCTGCTTCAGCTACGTTTCCATTTACTTGATTTAGAACCCATTGTAAATATTTAGATTCAGTATTTTTTCTAAACTCTTTCAAGCTAATGATTGATTGAAATGTATTACTGGTCGAACTAGGTTTCATTCTAGCAATAGAATGTAAAATAGGAAGATTGTCTTTTTTAATAACACCATCTTCTGACAATATCACTAATCTATCGATAGTATTTTTAAGTTCCCTGACGTTTCCAGGATAATCATAATTATACAGAAATTCATTAACCTCAGGTTCAATATAAGTGATTTCACGTCTATTTTCAATGCAGGACTGTTCTAGAAAAAAATTAATCATATCCATAAGATCCTCTTTACGTTCACGGAGAGGTGGGATTCTAATGGCGATAGTGCTAATCCTATAAAAAAAGTCTTCTCTAAAAGTAGCATTTAAGATGTTTTCTTCAAGATCTTTATTAGTAGCACAAATTAGTCTAAAATCTATTAGCATAGGTGTGTTAGAACCAATTCGTTCAAATTTTTTAGTTTCAATGACTCTTAAAAGCTTCACTTGAGTAAGTAGACTGGTATCTCCAATTTCATCTAAAAATAAAGTACCTTCATGTGCCAGTTCGAACTTCCCCTTTTTTGCTTTTAAAGCTCCTGTAAATGCTCCCTGTTCATATCCAAAAAGTTCAGATTCTAAAAGGGTTTCAGTGAAAGCACTGCAATTAACTGCTACCACATCATTAGA
This sequence comes from uncultured Tissierella sp., assembly GCF_902479755.1. Taxonomy (NCBI): domain Bacteria; kingdom Bacillati; phylum Bacillota; class Tissierellia; order Tissierellales; family Tissierellaceae; genus Tissierella; species uncultured Tissierella sp. Next base: position 166,030 of record NZ_CABSQO010000002.1, read on the forward strand.
AGCCCTTTGGCTACATAAATGAATATATTTAGCAGCAACTTCTTTTCCAGTTCCAGATTCGCCTATCAAAAGAACATTGGAATTAGAATTTGCAACCTTTTCACAGTATCTTAAGGTTTCTGCAAAAACTGGACTTTTAGTATTCAATAAAAACTTTTTATGCATATCATCTATATCTTTAACATCCATAGGTTCAATTGCTATGTTTTTTTTATTAAAGGCTTGGTTCATATACAACATCTCCTGACTATATTATAGATACATAATAAATGAAATTTATTTCTTAGTCAAGAACTAAATTTCACTATAATATAGTTAACAGTGTAAGATTAAGAGTTAATAAAAAGTAAGAAATCAATACTTTAAAATATGAAAAATACTTTTTATTACTATAATACTAAGAACTATAGCCTATATGTAAAAGATAGATTAAATTTAAATAAAAAGCAAAAGCTGGCAAGGTAATTGCAATTATTAATTGTGTAACAAAAAAACTGACAAATAGATTGATATTATTTAATATATAGGAGGGATACGTATGAAAGGTTTTGCAATGCTTGGATTAAATAATGTAGGGTGGATTGAAAAAGAAAGACCAGTGGCAGGACCTTATGATGCAATACTTAGGCCTTTAGCTTTAGCTCCTTGTACTTCTGATATTCAAACAGTATATAAAGGTACATTAGGTGATAGGCATAATTTGATTTTAGGTCATGAAGCTATAGGTGAGATTGTAGAAGTTGGCCGTAAGGTTAAAGATTTTAAACCAGGTGATAAAGTAATAGTACCAGCTGTAACACTTGATTGGAGAAATATTGATATGCACAGTAGCAGTCAACAATTAGTAGGAAGAAAATACTCAAATATAAAGGATGGAGTTTTTTCAGAGTATTTTCATGTAGATAATGTAGATATGAATGTTGCGTTACTTCCAGAGGGGATTTCATTAGAATCAGCTGTTATGTTGACAGATACAGTATCTACAGGATTTCATGCTGTAGAATTAGCAGAAGTAGAATATGGAGATACAGTGGCGGTTTTAGGCACTGCTTCTATAAGTTTGATGGGAGTTGCAGGTGCACATTTAAAGGGAGCAGAAAGGATTATTGTAGTTGGCTATAGTCCTGATTTAGTTAAAGCAGCTAAATTCTATGGCGCAACAGATATAATAAATCATAATGATGGGCCCATTGTGGAACAAATTTTAAAAATCACAAAAGGTACAGGAGTAGATAAAGTATTGGTTGCAGGGACTGATTCAGATGCAATTACTGATGCTGTGAAAATTGTTAAATTAGGTGGACGTATTGGAAATGTAAATCACTTTGGTAGCGGGGAGACATTTTCAATTCCAAAGATTGAATGGGGAGCTAATACAAGTCATGATAACACCATTAATAAAGAAATTCCCGGTGGCAGAGCTAGAATGGAAAAACAAATTGAATTAGTTAAGTATGGTAAACTTGATCCGAGTAAGATAGTTACACACGTTTTTCATGGATTTGAAAAAATAGAGGATGCATTAGTAATGATAAAAACTAGACCATTTGATTTAATTAAACCAGTAGTAATTATGTAGCAAGAAAATAAAACTCTAATGATAATTTATCATTGGAGTTTTATTTATTATTTTTGCATATCATTAACGTATCTTTGAACTCTCAACAAAAAGCCTACTACTTATATATATTTTACATTGTCATTTTATACTATTTATCAAATTTATTAACATATCTCTTTTAATTCTAATATGTTATAATTGTAAAGAATAATTTGTCGAAATTTAGCGAATTATGACTATAAATAAAGTGAGGGAATTAAATGATCAAGATAATGGCTGATTCTACTTGTGATTTATCAAAAAAAATAGTCGACAAATATAATATAGGAGTTGCACCCCTTAATATTATCATAAGTGGTACAACCTATAGAGATAAAATAGATATTGAGACAGATGAGTTTTTTAAAATTTTACCAACTTTAGAGGAATTACCTACTACATCAATGCCAAGTCCAGAAGAATATTTAAAAATAATAAATAAAGCCATTGAAGATGGATATAAGGAAATTTTATGCATTTGTATGTCTAGTGGTACAAGTGGCTCTTACCAATCAGCAGTTTTAGCAAAAGACTATTTTTTTGAAAATAATCCAAATTCAACTGTGAAAATATATGTAGTAGATTCATTATCTATGAGTCATGGAAGTGGATGGCTGATATTGAAAAGTGCTATGCTATTGGAATCGGGTTATAGTTTTGATGAATTAATTCAATTCAATGAAAATTATAAGACTAAGGTAAAACATTTTCTTTGTGTAGATGATTTAAATAATTTGATTAAAAGTGGTAGGTTGACCAATGCTAGTGCATTTATTGGTAAACTACTAAGGGTAAAACCTATTATGTCCATGAAAAAAGGTAAGGGAGCCATAGTTGCTAAGGAAAGGGGACGAAATAGAGTACTAAAATTTTATGTAGATGAGTTTATTAGAAGGGTAGATAATAAGATTACAGATTTTGTCATTATTGGATATACTTCAGATATGAATATTGCTAAGGATTTAGCAGAAAAAATTAGATTAGAGACAGATTTTAAAGATGAAATTTATATAATGCAAATGGGTGCGGCAGTAGGTACTCACGTAGGATTGGGAGGACTATCCATGTTCTTTGTAGAAAAAGAGAATTTGAAAGATGGTTTAGTTAAAAATGAAATAAGGAGTATTAGAAACAAGAAAGATGAATTAATTGAAAAGATAAGAGGTTAATACTAGTATTATTAGGAGACATTTAATATATATAGCAAGTTGTTTTATAGAAAATACTAAAGTTAGCTCTAGTGAGGAAAGTCATTGGGGCTTTTATTGTATTATGATATAGATAAACAACAAATCTTGAAAATAGAATAGAAGATTGATAAACTATTAATAAATTATCAGGTGTGTTGTAAGTGCCTATTATTAAAGAAATTCTAGAGATGAGTAGAGTCAATAAGTGAGGGGTGGAAAATGAAATATAAAATAAGTGATGTAGCTAAACTATTAGATATAACACCAGAGGCAATACGTTACTATGAATCTAAAGGAATTATAGCTCCAGAAAGATCAGAAGCTACAGGTTATCGTTATTATGGTGGCTGGGAAATTCATATGTTAATCAGGGCAAGGATATATCGTCAATTAGGATATACACTAGATGAAACAGCTAAGCTTCTTAATAATTATGAAAATGATGATATCATTTCTAATTTATCTGATAGAAAAGAAGATATTAAGAAAGAAATAGAATGGAAGAGCAATATTCTCAAACATATAGAGAAAGAGGAGCAAAGCATGATAGCTTCCAATGAGTTAATTGGAAAATATCGAGTTGAATACCGGCCTGATATTTACCGTTTAGAGATGCAGGATGGATATGTATTGCATCCAGATAAAGGTATACAGAAAATAATTTTTGATTGGCTAAACAAAATTCCCTTTGTATTTACAAGTACTTTATTCTCATTAGCAGAAGTGGAAAGTAGCGGAAAGAATTTTTCTGTTGGACTTGGTGTTTATAAAGAATATGCAGAGTTATTAGATATTGAAGAGTCTGATTATGTGAAATTGTATCCTTCTAGATTATGCATACAAACAGGAATTCAATCAAAATCTAATCGAACTATTACTCCAGAACTCTTAGCACCTGCAATTGAATATATGAATTCACAAGGAATGGAATTATCAGGAGATGTTTTAACTAAAAGTGCTTTGATGCGTAAAGTAGGTGACGACTATATAAATTGGCACCAAGCTTGGTTACCATTTAATCACATTGAATGATAAAAAAATATCATTGACTTTAAAGCTCCTTTAGACCTTATACTTATAAATGTAGATGAATTCAGCATTTATATAAAATAATTGAAGGGAGCATGAAATATGAAAAGAGTAATTGTTTTTGTTTTAATTTTGGCAATGATGACATCTGCATTAGTAGGATGTAGTCAAACTTCAGAACCGATGATTTCAGAAAAAACAGAGATGGCTTTTACTCCAGGTGTATACGAGGGTGAGGCTAAAGGAATGAAAAGCATTATTAAGGTTCAGGTTACTGTTGACGAAGAAAAGATAACAGAAGTAAAAGTAATTGAACAAGCTGAATCGGAAAGATTATTTAGTTATGCAAATGATTCTGTACCAGCGGCAATTGTTCAGCACCAAAGCGTTGCTGTTGATACTGTAGCTGGTGCTACGATGTCAAGCATTGGTATTATCCAAGCTACAAAAGATGCTTTAAAAAAATCTGGTGCGAATATGGATTTATTAAATATTAAACCAGAGAAACCAGAATTAATCGAAGGTGAAGATGAGGAATATGATGTGGTAGTTGTTGGTGCAGGAGCTGCTGGACTATCAGCAGCTATCGAATTAGGGAAAAATGATAATATAAGTATTTTAGTTCTTGAAAAAATGCCATTTACTGGTGGATCACTTGCTTTATCAGGTGGATTATTTTGGACAGGTAATGGCTCTAAATATGTAACTGAAGAAAGCTTTACTTCCGAATCACTTCTAGAGTGGTTTGAAATGAGATCTGAAACAAAGTCAAATGAAGCATTAGTTAAACATATAGCAAATATAGCAGGAGAAACATTTGACTATTTAATTGATAATGGTGCACCATGGGATGTTGAAAGTGCAACTGAAACATACCCTGATTCAGGAATATATAGATTTGAAACCAATAGAGGAGCTAAATTAACAAAGTTTAGAGATGATGCTGCAGGTAATCAAGCTGCTGAATTCTTATTAAATTTTGCTAAAGAGAGTGGGGCTGAAATAAGAGTGAATTCAAAAGTAACTTCTCTAATAGTTGATAATAATGACGTTATCAAAGGTGTAAATGTTGAAGATAGAGAAAAGAAATATACAGTAAATGCTAAAAAAATTATTTTAGCAACAGGAGGATTTGGAAATAATCGTAAATTACTTGAAGAATTTGATCCAGATTCAGCTGGAAAATGGCCATTCCTTGCGGCAGGTTCTACAGGAGATGGAATAGAAATGACTAGAGAACTTGGTATAGAAATAGTAGGTAATGGTGTAATGTCCTATGAAGCACTTACTCCAAATATGGGATATAAAGGTGAGGTAGGAAGTCTTGTATGGGTACCAGAATTATTTGTAAATAAAGATGGTAAGAGGTTTGTAGATGAAACTGGACAAAGTACAGATATTGCGTTACAAATATATTTACAGCCTGAAGATATTGGATATGGTATAGACGATTCTAAGAGTGATAGAGTTGAAGATTATGAAAAAGGTGTTGAACAAGGACTTATACTTAAAGGAGAGACCTTGGAAGAACTAGCTGATTTAATGGGAGTAAATAAAGAAAATTTCCTAGCAACTGTCAAGAAATACAATGAAACTGTTGAGAATGGCACTGAGGATGAATTTGGAAGCATTATCGAAAAAATGAAGCCACCAACTAAAGGGCCTTTCTATGCAGTTCCAACACGTGCATGTATTATTGGTACAATGCCAGGATTAATGGTAAATGAAAATTGTGAAGGACAGCCTATTGAAAATCTTTTTGCTGCAGGAGAATTAGTTTTCGGTAATATATTTAATAGAGTATATCCTGCAACAGGAACAGCTATAGCACAAGCAATATATACAGGTAAGATAGCTGGAGAAGCTGCAAATGATCAATTAAAATAATTAGGAAAAATCAAAGATTAAGATAGATAGGCATTCTTATTTCAAATAGGTTATTAAAGATATTTTTTAGAAGCATGATTAAAAGTAGAAAAGGCTTTAATTAGGATAATTAAGGTCTTTTTTCTATTTAATAGAATATAATTATAAAAATTAAGAATATTATTAATTATTCGTTAAATAACTCACGAAGACTGTTAAAAACTAAACTTTCCTCGAAACTATTGACATATATATAAAGTTGTAATAAAATTTACAAGACTCAGAAAATATTGCATAAGGAGGATTTTTAACGTTGAAAAAGACAGCTCGAAAACCATATCTTTGGGAGGCGTTGCTATCATTCGCATTCTTAATTATTGTCATGGGGGTTAGTATTTCTATATACGAAGCTGATCCGCATATTCCAATGCTTGTAGGTACATTATTTGCGGCACTTATAGCAGTTAAGATTGGATTTACTTGGAATGAAATTGAAAAAGCTATGTTCGATGGTATTTATCAAGCTTTACAAGCTATAATTATTTTAGCAATTATTGGTGTTCTTATTGGATTATGGCTATTATCTGGTGTTGTTCCAAGTATGATTTATTATGGATTAGGGATTCTAAAACCTGGAATTTTCCTAGTTGCTACTGTTATAATATGTTCAATCACCTCTTTAGCTACGGGGACTAGCTGGGGTACTGCAGGGACTATTGGTATTGCATTAATTGGAATAGCTAAAGGATTAGGCATACCTGCTCCAGTGGCTGCAGGAGCTATTATTTCAGGAGCATATTTAGGGGATAAGATGTCTCCGTTATCAGATACGACAAACTTAGCACCAGCAGTGTCTGGAACTGACGTATTTACACATGTTAAAAACATGGTCCCAAGTACATTTACTGCATATGGTATTACATTGGTAATATTTTTAATTATGGGATTCAAATACGGTGGAGAGAGTGTTGATATATCGGCTATAAATGCTATTAGAGATGGAATTACATCTTCATTTAATGTGTCACCACTGTTACTAATACCGCCTTTGGCTGTAATCGTAGCAATAGCCTTTAAGATACCTGCTATACCAGGAATTACAATCGGTATAATATTAGGTGGAGTTTTTGGAGTAGTTATGCAAGGTGCAAATTTAGGAGATTTATTAACTGCTGGTGGATTGGAGAGGATGATGTTTTCTATTTCACTTACAATTATAGCCATGATGTTTGGTGGTATAATGGAAAAGACTGGGCAACTTGAAGTTATAGTGGGAGCACTGTTAAAGAGAGTAAAGCGTGTAGGTACATTAGTTACTACTACAATATTAACCTGTATATTTAGCAATGTGACAATGCCTGAGCAGTATATTTCAGTCGTAGTGCCTGGCAGAATGTATGCTAAGGCATACAAGGAAAAAGGTCTTCATCCTAAAGTATTGTCCAATGCTTTAGAGGGTGCTGGAACTATTACTTCTGCTCTAATACCTTGGAATACATGTGGTGCCTTCCTTTACAGCGTTCTTGGAGTAGCTACTCAAGATTATGCTAAATATGCTTTTTTTAACTATATAACTCCAATAGTAATTATTATATTCGCATATATAGGGATTAATCTACCTAAGATAGAAGATGACCCTGATACTGTAATAGGTTTAGAAAACTAAGATATTGAAAATTATATTATATATATGATAAATAAAAGCTCTGATAGGGAAACTTATCAGAGCTTTTTAATACAAAAAATTATTTTTCACATTTCTAAATGATAATGTTTATCATTTAGAAATGTGGGCATATATATAATAAGCTGATAATAATAAAATTAATATAGATAAAAAAGGAGAGATACAATGAAATTTTTACTACCAGAATTAAAATATTCATATGATGCATTAGAACCACATATAGACCATTTAACAATGGAGACTCATCATTCAAAACATCATCAAACTTATGTTGATAATTTAAATAAGGCCTTAGAAGGTCATGAGAAATTCCAAGAAATGAAAATAGAAGATATATTAAAATCTTTAGATGATTTACCAGAGAACATTAAAACTGCTGTAAGAAATAATGGTGGAGGTCATTATAATCATACATTATTTTGGGATATGATGTCACCAAATGGTGGAGGTAAACCAGAAGGAGAACTTGGAAAGAAAATTGACGAAGAATTAGGAGGATTTGATAAATTAAAAGAAGATTTCAAAAAAGCTGCATTAGGTCAATTTGGTAGTGGTTGGGCATGGTTAGTACTTGATAATGGAAAACTTGCAATACTTTCTACACCAAATCAAGATAATCCAATCTCACAAGGAAAGATACCTCTTCTTGGAATAGATGTATGGGAGCATGCATATTATCTCAAATACAAAAATAAAAGAGCAGACTATATAGATTCTTGGTGGAATGTAGTTGATTGGAACAAGATAGAAGAAATATATAATAAAGCTAAATAATGAATAATAGGCCCTGCATATGCAGGGCCTTTAAATTTAAAAATTAAATTTGTAATATTTAACTAGATTGATAATATTGAAAAAACAATGTAATATATTACTTAGGTACTGGAACAAATATGGAGTTATAGAGAATAGTAAAATAATAGGTATTACAGATGGAGGGATATATGGAAAAGATTAAATTACTATTGAAAAAAAATGGAACAAAGATTTCAAGATTAATATTTATAATATTCATGATGGGAATTATAATCGCTGGAGGAGCGAAGGAATTAAAATCAATAGATTTTGCTAAGACAATATCTCTAATTAGGGAATTTCCTATGTCTCTTTTATTTATATTTACTATTTTAGGAATAGTAGCAGTATCATCAATGAGCTTGTATGATTTTGCAATAATAAAATATTTAAATCTTAATATTAAAAAAATAACTATATTTAGCATTACTTTTGTAGCTAACACAATAAATAATATTTCAGGACTAGGGGGATTGACAGGAGCCTCTATTAGGTCTGTACTATTTAAAAAGAGCACCAACAATAAAGGGGATATTATAGATTATAATTTATTATTGATTCCAGCAACGGGTATAGGACTTTCACTTATGACGATTATTGCATTGTTTAGATATCAATATATAGCTCCCCTTATAGAGAAATATAGATGGATAATTATAACCATTGTTGCTTTCATAATATACTTCATTGTTTATTTTTTAATAGATAGGATTTTTAGTACTTTAAGAAAAAATTCAATAGAAACAAGTGATCATAATAAGATTATATTGAGAGTGAAACTATTATTTTTATCTTTTATAGAATGGATGGTTGCTTTCACTTTATTTTTTGTTATCGTGAGACAATTTAGTCAAGGTGTAGATCCTTATATTATATTTATCGTATTTACCTTAGGTTCCATAGCTGGTATTCTAAGCTTATTGCCTAGTGGAGTTGGGTCTTTTGATTTAGTTGTATTACTTGGATTTCAATATTATGGTATAGGAACTGAAAATGTTTTAGCCATATTGATATTATATAGAACTTTTTATTATATATTGCCTTTGATAATAGGAATAGTTTTTACTTTGATAGTACAATCTCAAAATGAAAATAAATTAATTCAATTTATTGGTTTTTCAAAGATAAAAGATTTTATCAATAAAACATCTAGCATTACAAACCTATTGTTAGCTATATTGATATTAGCATCTGGAGTAACCTTATTATTATCTGCATTAGTTCCGGGAGTAATTGAACGAATTAAAATAGCTTCAAGACTTTTATCATTTCCAATTTTACAGTTATCAAGGCAGTTATCAATATGTATAGGAATACTATTGATAGTTATTTCTAGGGAAATAAGAATGAAAGTAAAACGCAGCTACAAAATTACTATGTGGTTATTGTTTTTTGGTGCTATATTTGCTTTCGTTAAGGGGTTCGCCTATGAAGAAGCAATTTTTTTGATTTTAGTTCTGATAATATTAAAAATGTCTAAGCATAGCTTTTATAGAAAAAGTTTACCAATTGATTGGTTTAAAGCCATTATGACTTTGCTATTGGCCTTTATCGGAATTTTAGCCTATATGAAAATGTCTCATATAATATTGAGAGATTTTATAAAAATTAAATATTTCAAGTCCTTGATCTCAAAGGGAATTTCTTGGCCTATACCTAGTGGTATTATTGCTTATGGTTTTCTCATTGTTTTTGTTATCTACTATGAACTAACAAAGGAAAAGATAACAAATGATAAGATGTATGAAAGTATTAATGAAGAAAGGGTAAGTAAATTTCTGCAAGAATATGATGGGAATTTCTTAACTCACCTTATATTTTTAAAGGATAAACATTTATTTTGGTCTAAAAATAATAGTGTTTTGATTCAATATGAGATAAGTCATGGCCTTGCAGTAGTTTTGGGAGATCCTATTGGAGATCCAAAATACTTCGGAGAAGCTTTAACAGAATTTCAGATATTCATAGATGAATATGGATATAAATCAGTTTTTTATCAATCCAGTGAGAAATTATTACCTTTTTATCATGATCATGGGTATTATTTCTTTAAATTAGGTGAGACAGGATTAGTGGAACTTGATAATTTTGATATAAATAGTTCAAAAAGTAGAGATTTTAGAAATACACTTAGACGATTTGAAAAGGATGGTTTTACTTTTGAGATGTATTGTGATAACTCTATAGATGAAAATCTATTTTTAGATCTAAAGAAAGTTTCTGATGAATGGTTAGCTGATAGAGAGGAAATGGGCTTTTCACTTGGATGGTTTAGTAGGGAATATCTAAATAAATCTAAAATAGGAGTTGTAAAGAAGGAAGAAACAGGAGAAATAATAGCATTTGCTTCTATAAGTCCTAGTTATGATGATCATAAATCAGCTTCTATTGATTTAATGCGTTTTAAAAAGGAAGTACCTAATAATACCATGACTTTTCTTATACTTAATTTGATTTTGATATTTAAAGAGGATAATTATAAAATATTCAATCTGGGAATGGCTCCACTCTCAAATGTAGGAATATCACAGAATGCACATATTCAAGAAAAGATTGCACATTTAGTATTTAAATATGGTAAACATTTTTATAGCTTTGATGGACTAAGGAAATATAAAAATAAATTTGATCCAAAGTGGGAAGGAAAATACTTGGTTTATGAGGATCTTATGTTGCTTCCATCCTCTCTAATAGAAGTAACTTGGTTGATTCATTCAAAGAAGAAAAAATCTTAAAGAAATGAGTGAATATATGAAGAGAAAAATATTAAAAACTATAAGCACCATAGACAGCTTAAATATAGAAGAGTTTAAAAAGCTCAATATAGGTATTGAGATACAGGATTTTACAGAACCTAATTTATCCTTGGATGAAATTAATATAATAATTCATAGATATAAAGCTAAACTTAAAGGATTTGAAAATGTCAAAGCTTTGCATGGACCTTTTTTAGATTTAAAGCCTTCGAGTCCTGATAAATTAATTAGAGAAGTAAGCTATAATAGATATTTATATACTATGAATGCGGCTAAGGAATTAAATATAGATTACTTAATATTTCATAGTCAGATTAATCCATATTTAAATCAGCCATCATTAATAAAATTAAACAATAAGCAAAGTAGGGAATTCTGGGAACAGATACTAAAAGAAGTACCAGATTATAATGGAATAATACTTCTGGAAAATATATTCGAAGAAACTCCCAACATGTTAAAAGACCTAATAGAAACTATAAACTTGCCTAATATTAAAATTAATTTAGATGTAGGACATGCTAAATTAGGGAAAGTGAAATTGGAAGAATGGATAAAAGAACTTAAAGATTATATTTTCTATATTCATATCCATTCTAATAATGGTCTATATGATAATCACCAAGCTCCAATTAGAAATGAAATCGAAGATTTATATTATTTATTGGATAAATACAATCTGGATCCAGTATTATCCTTAGAATATAAAGTAGATAATTTAGAAGAAGAAATGGAAAAATACAAATAGGGGGAAAATAATATGACAAATATCATGATACAAGGCACCACATCTTCAGCAGGTAAGAGTCTTATGTGTACAGGATTATGTAGAATATTTAAAGAAGATGGATATAAGGTATACCCATTTAAATCTCAGAACATGTCCTCAAAATATTATACTACTAGTGAAGGATATAAGATAAGTACAGCTCAAACTTTGCAAGCAATAGCTGCGGGACTTAAACCACATCCAAATATGAATCCAATCTTACTTATACCGAAGTCAGATAAAGGTTCTATGGTTGTTATAAGAGGTGAAGATAAAGAGGATATGGAAGCAGTGGAATACTTCAAGTATAAAAATACTCTTAGACCAATGATATTAGACATATATAAAGAGATAGAGAAAGAAAATGATATCGTAGTTATAGAAGGTGCAGGAAGTCCAGCAGAAATAAACTTGAAACAAAATGATATAGTCAATATGGGAATGGCTGAAATGGCAGATGCTCCAGTACTTTTAGTAGCAGATATAGATAGGGGAGGAGTATTTGCTTCTCTTTATGGTACTGTAATGCTGTTAGAAGAACATGAAAGAAAAAGAATAAAAGGGCTCATAATCAATAAATTTAGAGGAGATAAAACTTTATTAGATCCAGGAATTAAAATGATTGAAGAAATATTAAATATACCAGTTGTAGGAACAATACCTTTTGCACATTTAGAATTAGTAGATGAAGATAGTTTAATAGACTATGACAAGGAATGTAATACAAATCCACAAACAGAAGAAGAATTGGAAAGAGAATTAAACAAATTAGCAATAATACTTCGTGAAAATATGGATATGGATTATATTTATAAAATAATGGGATTGGATAATCAAGTATGCTAATTAGTATAATACTTGCAGTTATAATAGATTTTATTATAGGGGATCCCTATAGTTTTCCTCATCCTGTGAAACTTATGGGAAGAATGATTGCTTTTGAAGAAAAATTAGCAAGAAAAATTGCTAGATCAAAAAAAGGACTTAAGTTTGCTGGATTTATTATTGTTATAATTAATATTTCACTTGGCTTTATTACGCCATATTTGTTATTAAAGCTTATAAAAGAATATAAAGTTCTTTATATTATAGTGAATACTTACTTAATCTATACATGTATAGCTGCAAGATGTCTGCATTATGAAGCCATGAAGGTATCAAAAGCTCTAGACATAGGTATAGAAGAAGCTAGGATAAGACTTTCTTATATTGTTGGAAGGGAAACTAAAAATCTTTCAGAACAGGAAATTATAAGGGCAACAGTAGAAACTGTGGCAGAGAATACATCTGATGGGGTCATTGCTCCACTATTTTATATAATCCTATTTGGAGCATCTGGAGGACTAGCATATAAATTTATCAATACTATGGATTCTATGTTAGGTTATATGAATGATAAATATATTGATCTAGGATATTTTCCTGCAAAGGTAGACGATATATTTAATTATATTCCATCAAGAATTACAGGAATTCTTATGTGCTTAGGTTCATTAGGGAGATTTCATATAAAAAATGGTTTTAAGATAATGATCAGGGATAAAAAAAATCATAAGAGTCCAAATTGTGCATATCCAGAGGGTGCTGTTGCAGGGCTTCTAGATATTCAATTAGGTGGAAATAATTATTATCATGGAAAGCTTGTAGAGAAACCTACAATAGGTGATAAGGTTGAGGAAATTAGAAAAATAGATATAAAAAACACTATAGAAATTATGTATCGTAGTGAAGTATTATTATTAATAATCTATATTGTGATCCAATTAGTTAGCTAAGTAAAAGATGGACATAACAACCTTTGGTATAATATTATATCTTTTAGTTGCAAAAATATCTTGTATTAAATATTATTTTATGATAGCATTAGAATGAAAATTGAATATAGTACATTAGGTTCTATAAGAATAATAGGGAAATGGGTGAAAATCCCATACAGCCCCCGCTACTGTAAGTGATGATAGAATCAGCTTATGCCACTGGAGAAATCTGGGAAGGTGCTGAGAGTAAAATGAGTCACAAGTCAGGAGACCTGCCTAATAGTATTGAAGTGACCTTCGGAGGGAAGGAAAAACTTATAATTGTACTATTATATAGTTAATATTAGTATAAGTTCCATCCCTAATCTATTTCAGGTTAGGGATTTTTATTTTCCTTTTAGGTCACCTAGTTTAGATATAAAGGAGTATTCCTTTAAAAATAAATGTGAGGTGATTTTATGAAAAAGAAATTATTAATGTGGGGTATATTATTGACTTTAATTATAACTCCACAGCTTGTACAAGCAATGCATATTATGGAAGGTTTCCTACCTATTAAATGGGCAATTATTTGGTCAATATTAACTTTACCATTTTTAGTCATAGGATTTAGAAAGGTAGGAAAAGGTTTGAAAGAAGGACAGGATCATAAAATGATTCTAGGATTAGTAGGAGGATTTGCATTTGTTTTATCTGCCCTTAAGATTCCATCTGTTACTGGATCTTGCTCTCATCCAACGGGAGTAGGATTAGGTGCAATACTATTTGGACCAACGACTATGACTGTTATAGGGACTATAGTATTGTTATTCCAAGCCTTATTATTAGCCCATGGGGGGATTACTACATTAGGAGCTAATTCCTTTTCTATGGCTGTAGTAGGTCCACTTGTTTCCTATGGCATATATAAAGCTATGGGTAAAGAAGGGAAAAATAAAAGCCTGACAGTCTTCTTAGCGGCAGCATTAGGAGATTTAGCTACTTATGTAATTACATCAATTCAGCTTTCTTTAGCATTCCCAGATGCCACAGGAGGAGTTGCCGCATCTCTTGCAAAGTTTCTATCTGTATTTGCAGTTACACAAATACCGCTAGCAATTGTTGAGGGAATTATAACGGTAATGGTATTTAATCTTATTCAAGAATATAGAAAAGAAGGAGTGATTAAACTTGAAGAGTCTATTTAAGCAAAATATTATTCTTTTATTTTTGATAATTGTAATCGTAATTACTCCATTAATTATTAAAAGAGATTCTGAATTCGGCGGAGCAGATGGAGAGGCTGAAGGAGTTATTCAGGAAATAAATCCAGATTATGAACCATGGTTTGAATCATTTTGGGAACCACCAAGTGGTGAAATAGAGAGTTTATTATTTTCTCTTCAAGTAGCTATAGGAGCAGGTCTTATAGGGTATATCCTTGGTGTATTAAAGGAAAGACGCAAAATTGTTGCTGATAGATAAATATGCATATACTAACAAATTAAGAAATTATCCTCCACAGGTAAAGATTCTTCTTTCCTGTGGAGGCATAGTATTGTCAAGATTAATCAATAGTTATTATCTTGATTTATTGATTACTATTCTTATGATCATATTAGTTATTGGAATAGCTAAAGTTCCCTTTAGAACCTATTTTAAGATGCTTCTATTACCTGCATCATTTCTTTTAATTAGCATAATTACCATAATGATTTCAGTAAATGGTGATGGTTATCTTTACCATTTTAAGATTATGAATATCTGTATTGGTGTAACTATGGAATCTTTATTTAAGGGAACAAAATTGTTTACAACAGTATTATCATCTTTAACATCAGTATATTTTCTGATATTAACTACCCCAATAATTGATATTATTAGGGTTTTAAAGAAATTAAAGGTACCTAAGCTGTTTATAGAGTTGATGGTACTTATTTATAGGAGTATATTTATCTTCATTGAAGAAGCTAATAATATTTATCTAGCGCAAACCATGAAATTTGGTTACGAAAACAAAAGAAATTCGTTAAGGTCTATAGCACTACTTATTAGGAATCTTTTTACTAGAGTATTTATAAAACATAATGAAATGAATATATCCTTGGAATGTAAGTTATATGATGGAGAATTTAAATTAGGTGATTAAATGTTAAAAACAGACAATCTATATTATAAATATGAAGATGGAACAAAGGCGTTGAATAATATAAATATAGACACATCAAAGGGAAAAGTAATAGGGATTATTGGAGCTAATGGTTCAGGAAAATCAACCTTGTTTTTAAATATAATGGGAATTTTAAAACCAAGTAAAGGCTCGATAATATATAATGATACTCCTATAAAGTATGATAAAGCCTATTTAAAGGAATATAGAAAGCAAGTCAATATTGTATTTCAAAATCCTGACCAACAATTATTCTATTCAAATGTATTCGATGATATAGCTTTTTCCTTAAGAAATATTGGTATCAGCGAAGATATAATAGGAAAAAAGGTAGCTAATGCACTTGAGTTAGTTGCTGGTTCTGACTTAGTAGACAAGCCAGTACATTTTTTAAGCTATGGTCAGAAGAAAAGAATTGCTATTGCTGGAGTTTTGGTTATGGAATCTAGTATACTCCTATTAGATGAGCCAACATCTGGACTTGATCCTTATATGACTAAACAAATGAAAGAAATAATCAATGAAATAAGTAATGATAAAACCATTATAATATCCAGCCATGATATGGATTTAATCTATGATATTTGTGATTATATCTATATACTTAGCAAAGGTAGTATCATTGGGGAAGGCGAAACACAAAAGATTTTTTGTGAAGATAAATTAATAGAAGAAGCTTGTTTAACAAAACCTTGGCTTGTTAGAATTCACGAAAAGTTTAATACTGTTTTATTTAGAAATGAAGAAGAATTTTTATTGTATAGGAGAAAGGAGATTTTATGAAAAAAGGAATAATAGTAGCTAGCTTTGGAACTACATATGAAAGCACACGAAAATTATGTATAGAAAGCATAGAAGATATAATTAGAGAAAGGTATGGAGACTGCTTAGTTTTAAGGGCTTTTACTTCCAAAATGGTTATCAACATATTAAAGAAAAGAGATAATATTCATGTATTTAATCCTGAGGAAGCAATAAGAGAAATGAGAAATCAAGGTATAGAAGATATATATATTCAACCTCTCCATATAATCCCAGGCCATGAATATGAGAAACTTACTAAATATAATTTAAAAGTAGGATTGCCATTATTAAGTTTAGAAGAAGATTATATGAAAATTGTTGAAAACATTGGAATTAGTGAATTAGGAAGTAATGAAGCTTTAGTCTTTATGGGACATGGCTCTAATCATGAAGCAGATGAAGCATATGAAATACTAGAAAATCTTTATCATAAAAAAGGTTTTACAAATGTATTTATTGGTACAGTAGGAGGGAGCAAAACCATAGAAGATATAATAAAGGAACTAAAAGAAAAAAATATAAAAAAGATAAAACTTAAACCATTTATGCTAGTAGCAGGAGACCATGCAATAAATGATATGGCATCTGAGGATGATGATTCTTGGAAATCAATACTTGAAAAGGACAGATTTCAAGTTGAGATATGTCTCAGAGGCTTAGGTGAATATAGGATTATCCAAGAAATATTTTTAGAACATCTTGAACAAATAATAGGAGAGAAATAATGAAAAAATTATATGGCATTGGTACAGGTCCAGGAGATAAGGAACTATTAACCCTTAAGGCTGTTAAGGCAATGGAAAATTCATCAGTTATATTTGCTCCAAATAACAAGGGGAAAAATATGGCTGTGGATACTGCAAGAGATTTTATTGGAAACAAAAAAATAGTATTTATAGATTTTCCTATGGGACATGTACTGAAAGAAGATTATAAAAAAGCCGCAGAAGCTATATTCAAAGAGATACCTGAAGGTGAGATAGGTTCATTTCTTACAATAGGGGACCCTATGGTATATAGCACATTTATATATATCATGGAAGAATTAGAAGGAAGAGACATAGATATAGAAATAATATCAGGGATTCCATCTTTTGTAGCAGCAGCTGGTGAAAGTAAGACTCCCCTAACTGTAAAGGGAGAAAGTTTTTTATTATGTGATGAGTTGAACGAAGAGTTACTAGAAAAGATAACCTCTATAGCTATATTGAAAACTTTCAAGGGAAAAGAGAAGATATTAAACATATTAGATAGTAATGACTATTGCTACAAATATATTAAAAGAGCAACGTTAGAAGAACAAGAAATCATAATAGATAAAGAAGAAATATTAAACGATAAAGATTATATATCATTAATTATAGCTAGAAAGAATTAGGAGGATTACAATGAAAAGCAAAAAGATATTACCACTACTACTAATACTTGTATTGATTGCAACAACATTGGCAGCATGTAAGACTAAAGAAAATGATAAGCCAGTAGTACAAACAGAAGATACTTCACAACCAATAGAAACAAATAAAGATATAGATGAGGATGCAAAAGAAGAGTATGGGATAAAAATTACTGATAAAACTGTATCTTTTATAGATAGTAGAGGAGAAGAAGTTACTTTAAATAAGAATCCTGAAAGAGTAGTAGTACTATTTAACTCTTATTTAGATATCTGGATGAAAAATGGAGGCAGTATCGTAGGTAAATTGGAAGAATCTATAGGTCAAGATGAAATATCTGGAACAGAAAATGCTGAGATAGTAGGGGCTCTTGGATCTATAAGTGCAGAAAAAGTATTGGAATTAGAACCAGATTTAGTAGTTTTAATCTCAACACAAAAATCTCAAATGGAATTAGTGCCTATTTTTGAAGAAAATAAAATACCATTTATAGCATTAGAATATTATGGTAAAGAGGATTATTTTAAATTAGCAAGATTATTTTCTGCTCTTAATGAAAGAGAAGATTTATATGAAGAAAATGTTTTAAATGTTAAAAATCAAATAGACAGTATAATTGATAAGGCACCAAAAGATAAAGCGAATAAAGTACTTATAATGATGGCTAGTGCAAAATCTGTTACTGCCAGAGGTTCTGATTCTACAGTTGGAGAAATGTTAAAGGATTTGCATACTATAAATATAGCAGATACATCAAATGATATGCTAAGTGATAAAAACTTTAGCATTGAAAAGATTCTAGAAGAAGACCCAGATTTCATATTTGTACAAACTACAGGAAATGATATGGACAAGGTAATAGAGAGAATAAAGGAAGACGTAGAATCTAATCCCGCATGGTCATCTCTTTCTGCAGTAAAAAATGATAGATATATAATTTTACCAAAGGATCTCTATATGTTCAAAGCAAATCATAGATATGCAGAAGCATATGAAGGGTTAGCTAAGATTCTATATCCAGAAGTATTTAAATAAAAAGGAGTAGGCTATGATTAAATATATAAAAGAAGGACCTAAAAAAAGTACAATGATTACTATCTTTATTATCTTATTCATAGCCAGTTTTTTCTTTAGTGTTGGCAATGGAGCGGTAAAAATAAACCCTTTACAAATAATTAAATCTATTTTATATGAGAAGGATACTGTAAAATATCAAATAATATGGAATGTAAGATTACCAAGAACTATAGTCGCAGCCTTAGTGGGCATATGTCTGTCATTATCTGGTGCTATACTTCAAGGAATAATGAGAAATCCTTTGGCAGGACCAAATATTATAGGAGTTTCCTCTGGAGGAGGCTTCTTTGCTCTTATTATTCTTATAATTTTTCCAAAGTATTATTATCTAGTGCCAATAGGTGCATTTATTGGTGCTTTATCTGCGACCTTATTTATATATTCTTTGGCATGGAAAGAAGGTGTACTTCCCACAAGGTTAGTCTTAGCGGGAGTAGCAGTATCATCTTTATTTAGTGCAGGTACTAATGGTCTAATGACATTTTTTCCTGATAGAGTCCATGGAGTTTTAGGATTTATGGTTGGAGGCCTTTCAGCTATAACTTGGAAGGATGTAAGAATAATCTTACCATATGCAGTGTTAGGAACGATACTAATATTATTTCTACCAGATAAATTAAATATCCTTATGCTGGGAGATGAGGTTGCTACAGGATTAGGTGTGAAGGTTGAAAGAACTAGATTTGTTTTTATAATAATTTCCTCCTTATTAGCAGGAGCAGCAGTATCTGTAGTAGGATTATTAGGTTTTGTTGGACTTATTGTACCTCATATGACAAGATTGTTTATTGGTTCAGATTATAGATATCTTTTTCCTGGAACTATATTTTTTGGTTCATCGATTGTTATGATTTGTGATACTCTGTCAAGAATATTATTTGCACCAATGGAGATTCCAGTAGGTATTATAATGTCAGCACTTGGAGCACCGTTTTTTCTTTATTTATTAAGAAAAAAGGAGGCAATGAAATAATGGGTATGGAAACCAAAAATTTACAAGTTAAATATGGAGATAAGGTAGTATTAAAAGATGCCAATTTTAAGGTGAATAATGGTGAGATAGTTGCTATCATTGGACCAAATGGATCAGGCAAAACTACACTCATTAAGGCATTGTCAAGGTGTATCAAATCCCATTCAGGGGATATATATCTTGATGGAAAAGATATATATCAAATACCTACAAAGAAAATAGCAAGGGAAGTGGCTATATTGCCACAAGTAAAGAATGTATCAGCTGATGTTACTATAGAGAATCTTGTATCCTATGGAAGATATCCCCATTTAGGATTTGGAAAAAGAATAAAAAAAGATGATAGAGATATTATCCATTGGGCAATTGAAAAAACTGGGCTGATAAAACTTAGAGATAGATATATAGCAACTCTATCAGGCGGAGAGAGACAAAGAGCTTGGATAGCAATGGCACTAGCACAGAAACCGAAGATACTAATTCTTGATGAACCTACTACATATTTAGATATATCCTATCAATTAGAAGTATTAGAGTTGGTAAAGGAGTTAAATGAATCTTTAGGTATTACAGTTATAATGGTTTTACATGATTTAAATCAAGCTGCCAGATATTCAGATAATATCTATGTATTAAGAGATGGACAGATATGTGAGTGTGGAAAGCCGAATAATATATTACAAACTAAGATGCTAAAGGATGTATTTAGAATAGAGGCTCATATATATCAAGATGAAATAAACGATTGTCCATATTTTATACCACATAAGTTAAAAGATAGTGAATAATGAACAACTAATAGTGAATAGTTGAAAAGATAGTGAATAATTAAAAGACCTAAAAACTTTACTAAAAACTATTCACTCTTAACTATTAGCTATTCACTATTATACAAGGAAGGTGATAAAATGGAGCATGGAGGAGATTTATTATCCTATGAAAAGTATTATGATGGAGAATTAATAGATTATAGTAGTAATATAAATCCATTGGGACCACCTAAAGGATTAGAAAAAGTCTTAATAGATGGTTTTAAGAATATTCAATCATATCCAGATATTAAATATAGAAGACTAAAAAAATCTATAGCTAACTACCTAAGCTGTAGTGAGAATAATACTATAATAGGGAATGGAGCAGTAGAATTAATAGATAACTTTATAATTTTAGCTAATAGAGTATTGGTTTCCACCCCTTCTTTTTCGGAATATGAAAAAAGGGCAATCATACATGGAAAAGAAGTAATTAGAATTCCATATAATCTTGATTTTACAATAGATATTTTAACTATAGGAAACAAAATACAAAAAGGTGATTTAATAATATTGGGTAATCCCAACAATCCTACTGGGCTTAGGATAGATAAAATAGAATTAATAATGTTATACAATGTTATTAATAAATCTGGAGCATATTTACTATTAGATGAAGCTTTTTTCGAGTTTTGTCCTATAGATTATGACAGTATAGAATTGTTTAGGCAAACTAATTATGAAAATTTAGGGATTATAAGGGCTGCTACAAAATTTTTTGCACTACCTGGGATTAGACTAGGATATGGATGTACATCTATAGAATTGGTAGAAAAAATATCTAAGATAGAACTGCCATGGAGCATAAATTCCTTTGCGGAGGCAGCAGGTAATTTTATATTTAGTGACAAGGGATATATAGAAGAAAGTAAAAGATATGTTGAAAAAGAAAGACAATATATGCACAAAGAGTTATCGAAACTTTCTAATATAAAAGTATTTTTGACAGAGACTAATTATATTTTGATTAAATTATTAAAATGGGATGAAGAATATGTATTTAATTTTTTTCTTAAGAGAGGAATAGTCATAAGAAAATGTTCGAGTTTTATAGGACTTAATCATCATTATATTAGAGTTGCCATAAAGAACAGAGAAAATAATAAGAGACTTATAGAAATCTTTAATGAATTGGAGTGTATGTAAATGAAATCCATAATGATTACAGCTCCATCTAGCAATACTGGAAAGACAACAATTACACTTGGTATTATTAGGGCAGTTAAAAATAGGGGATTAGATGTATCTGCATTCAAAACAGGACCAGATTTCATCGATACTAAATATCTGGAACTTGCGTCAGGAAAGAGATCAGGAAACCTTGATATTCACTTAATGGGAAGGAAGGGAATAAGAGAATCCTTATCCATGAATTGCGGAGAATATGGAATTATAGAAGGTGTTATGGGATATTTTGATGGTATATATAACACCTTTGAAAATTCCAGCTTTGATATATCAAAGGAATTAGATATTCCTGCAATATTAGTATATAAACCTCAAGGTGAAATGTTTTCAGCTATACCCAAAATAAAAGGTATGGTAGAGTTCCATAGTTCAAAGATAAAGGGGATTATACTTAATAAGGTTAGTAAGGATATATATCAATTACTAAAGGAAAAAATAGAAGAGTATATAAATATTGAAGTATTAGGATATCTACCTCAAGATACATCCTTAGAAGTAGAAAGTAGATATCTGGGACTAATGCAAATCTATGAAAATGATGATTGTGAGGAATTAATATCTAAAGCAGCAGAAGCTGTGGAAAAAACAATAGATATAGATAGAGTAATTGAATTAGCTAGTTCAGTTGATATTTCCCCCTATGAATATCAGAAGAAAAGAGATATAGAAGTAGCAATAGCCTATGATGAGGCATTTAACTTTTATTATAATGAAAATCTAAATTTATTAGAGAATATCTGTAAAGTAAAATACTTTTCTCCAATTAGAGATAAAAATATTCCAAAGGCAGACCTTATATATATTGGTGGGGGATATCCAGAGCTATATAGAGATGAACTATCATCAAATATAGATATGATAAGCTCCATAAGAGAAAGTGCTATGAAAGGAAAAACCATTATAGCTGAGGCTGGAGGACTTATGTACTTGGTATCTTCAATAGAAAATTGTCCTATGTGTAATCTATTTAATGGCAATGCTATTATGACAGATAAATTACAGAGATTTGGATATGTGAATATGGAATTAAATCAGGATACTATATTGGGAAGACAAGGTAGTATAATCACTGGAAATGAATACCATCGTTCTACAATAGATATAAATGAGGAGCCAGTATTTCGTATTACAAAGCCAATGAATGATAAAAAGGTTTGGCAGTGTGGATATACCTATAAAAATGTTTTAGCATATTATCAGCATATTAATTTCCTTGGAAATATTGAAAATTTTAATTATCTACTTGATATTGTAGAGAAAATAAGAAAAGAGGGATAAAATTGTATATTAAAAATCCTATGGAAATAGAGAATAAAAGTATGGATATTATAGATGAAGTTATGGGGGATACTAATTTTTCAGAAGAAGAAAAGATAATAGCGAAGAGAATGATACACACAACTGGAGATTTTGATTATAGGAATATAATTATATTTAAAAATGATTTTATTGGAGAGGCTAAAAAATCTATTTTAGAAAAAGTAACTATATTTACGGATACTAAAATGGCATATACAGGGATTAATAAACCTGCCTTAGAAAAAGCTGGTTGTGAGCTAAAATGTTATATAGATGATGAGAGAGTATTTTCATTATCTAAAGAATTAGGAACTACCAGATCAGCTTGTGCAGTAGACTTAGCTATTCAGGATGGTATAGATATATTTGTAATAGGCAATGCACCTACTGCATTGTTTAGAATACTAGAACTAGTCAAGGAAGGTAAAGCTAATCCACGATTTGTAGTAGGAGTGCCTGTAGGGTTTGTCGGGGCTGCAGAATCTAAGGAATATTTAAGAGAGTTTGATATACCATCTATATCCACAGTAGGTAATAAAGGTGGAAGTAATGTAGCTGCCTCTATTATTAATGCCTTATTATATATGGTGGTAGGTAGATGACTTTAGATTTATATGTAATAAAAGAAGGAAAACATCTAAGATGTGGATATACTACGGGTTCTTGTGCAGCGGGAGCAGCTAAGGCGGCAGCTACTATGCTTGAGACAGGTGAGATAATAAAATATATAGAGATAGATACACCAGCAAATATTAGATTAAAACTTGAGGTGAATAATCCATCGATTGAAGGGAATAGAGCAACATGTTCAATCATAAAGGATGCTGGAGATGATCCGGATAATACAGACGGGATAGAAATATATGCAACGGTATCTAAACGAGATGATGGACAAATCTTTATAGAAGGTGGTAAGGGGATCGGAAGAATAAAGAGAAAAGGTTTATTTGGAGAAATTGGTGAAGCGGCCATTAATCCTATACCAAGAGAAATGATTGAAAAAGAAGTAAAAGAGGTTTCAAATAGTGGATATGATATTTTAATATTTGCACCTCAAGGAGAAGAAGTAGGGAAAAAAACTTTTAATAAAAATATTGGCATTGAAGGTGGAATATCTATTATAGGCACAAAAGGGATAGTATATCCAATGTCAGAGGAAGCCCTTGTAAAAACCATATATATGGAAGTGGATATGCTGGCTCAAAGTCAGGGGAAAGATAATATAATCTTAGTACCAGGAAATTATGGGGAAAAGTTATCTGAAGAATTGAGGCTAAAGGGAGGAAAAGTAAAGATATCTAACTTTATAGGGGATAGTCTACTGTATGTATATAACAAAGGCTTTAAGTCTATGACCTTAATAGGACATATTGGCAAATTTGCAAAACTATCTATAGGTGTTTTCAATACCCATAGTAAAGTATGTGATGGAAGAATGGAAGCTTTTATATATTATTTGGCTCTGATGGGTGCACCAATGGAATTACTCAATAGAGTAAATGATACCATTACGGCAGAAGAAGGATTAAACATCTGTATAGACTCTGGTTATGGTGAAGTTATAAGACATATGGAAAAAGGGGCAGAGGATAGGATTAGGAAATATCTAAAGGATGAAAATTATAAAGTAAAGGTAATCATATATTCCATGGAAAAAGGGGTGGATATATGTTAATTGTAGCAGGAGTAGGACCAGGGAATCCAAAGTATTTAACCTATGATGTCAGAACGAAAATAGAAGAAGCAAGGCATATTTTAGCCTTTGGGAGAGTGGCAAATTCCCTTAAAATCATTAGGGAGGATATTATAGAAGTAAATAAGGTAGAAGAAATATTAAATTATATAGATGGGAAAAAGGAAATATTATTACTTGCTTCTGGAGATCCAAACTTTTTTGGAATAGTCGATTTTCTAAAGAAGAAAGGTCTGGATATACAAGAAGTACTACCTGGACTATCTTCATTTCAATATATGATGGGAAAGCTTCAGAAGTCATGGCATAATGCAAATTTTTTATCTCTTCATGGAAGAGATGAGAATCTAGAAAATATCAAATCACATAAGCTTAGTATATTGTTAATAGATAAGGAAAATACCCCAAATAAGATATCAAAGGAGTTATATGAATTAGACATTAGAGGAAAGATTTATGCAGGATTTAATCTGTCCTATGAGAATGAAAAAATAATTATGAAAAATATTGGAGAAGAAATAGAAAATATTTCATCTCTTGGAGTGGTGGTAGTTGAAAATGAAATGGATTAAAGATGAAGAGTTTATAAGAGGCAATATCCCTATGACTAAGTTCAATATTAGGCTACTTACATTGGGATATTTAGCCATAGAAGAAGGAGATAGATTATTGGATATAGGAGCAGGGACAGGATCTATATCTATAGAAGCATCACTTCATGGTGCTAGAGTGTGGGCAATAGAAAGAGAAGCTGAAGGCATAGAATTAATAAGAACAAATAGTGAAAAATTCAACGCAGGAGTTAATATAATCTATGGACAAGCTCCAGATAGCCTTCCAAATGAGAGCTTTAATAAATGCTTCATAGGAGGATCTGGAGGAAAACTAGAAGACATATTTTTGTATCTGCAAAAAAAATTAGAGAATAATGGGATAATATGCGGAAATTTTATAACCTTAAAAAATGTAACTCAGTTCATTCAACTATTAAATAAATATAATTACAAAGATATAGAAGTACAATTAATTCAAGTGTCATCTATGGATAAAATAGGACTTTTAAAAGGGCAAAATCCAATTTTTATAGCAAAAGGAGTGAAGAAGTATGATTAGCTTTGTAGGGGCAGGACCAGGAAATGTTGACTTAATAACAATTAAAGGTAGGAGACTTTTGGAAGAGGCTGATGTAGTCATATATGCAGGATCATTGGTATCTAAGGAACATTTAGAATTTTGTAAAGAAGAAACTGAATTCCATAATTCAGCTTCAATGACTTTGGAAGAGGTAGTTGAAGTAATAGAAAGATCTGTAAAAGATAATTTAAAGGTAGTTAGATTGCATACTGGAGATCCTACAATATATGGAGCAATAAGGGAACAAATGGATTTATTAGATGCTAGAGGTATTTCCTATGAAGTGATACCAGGTGTTAGTTCCTTTACAGCGGCTTGTGCATCTATTAAGAAAGAGTTTACACTTCCAGATGTAAGTCAAACCATAATCTTGACTCGAATAGAAGGACGTACTCCTGTGCCAGAAGAAGAAGATTTAGAATCTTTGGCTAAGCATAAAGCTTCAATGGCGATATTTCTGTCAGTGCAAGAAATAGATAGAGTAGTAGAAAAATTAGTAAAAGGGTATGGAAATGACAATGTACCAGTTGCTATAGTATACAAGGCTACTTGGGAAGATGAAAAAATAATATTTGGCACACTTAAAGATATTGAAGAAAAGGTAAAAAAGGAAAACATTAATAAGATGGGTCAAATTTTAGTGGGTAATTTCATAGAAGGTGAATATGAAAGGTCAAAGCTATATGACCCAAGCTTTACCCATAAATTCAGGAGTGCATCAAAATGAAAATAGCTTGTTTATCATTTACTGAGAGTGGAAAAAAACTAGGTGATAAACTAAAAAATTTAGATAAAGAAAGTAAATCATATATAATCCACCATTATGCCAATGAAGATATATATGGTGGAATAAAAAACTTATTAAATTATGCTTGGAAAGAATATGATGGGTTTGTATTTATTTCGTCTACTGGAATAGCCATAAGGATGATAAATCCATATATAAAGCATAAAACAATAGATCCTGCTGTTGTTGTAGTAGATGACTATGGAAGATTTTCCATATCATTATTGTCAGGACATTTAGGCGGAGCAAATGAATTGTCTAAATGGATAGGAGAAAAAATAAATGCAGTACCAGTTATTACTACAGCCTCAGATAATAGGAGAATAGAATCCATTGATTTATTTGCGCAAAAAAACAATTATTATATAGAAGATATGAAATCAGTGACAAAGATTACGGCAATGATGGTAAATGAAAAAACTATAGGATTCTATTCAGAGGATAATGCAATTATAGATTATCCTAATATTATAACCTTAGAAGATTTAGATTATATACATCCTAATGTAGAAGGAATAATTATAGTTAGTTCACAAAATTTTAAATTAAAGGGTGCGGATATTCCAGCTACATATTTAAGGCCAAGAAATATTAATATTGGTATAGGATGTAGAAAAGGGATAGAAGGGGTACGGATTATAGAGGCTATAGAAACAGCTCTTATGGAAATAAATCTATCTAGTAAGAGTATAAAAGCTATTGGTACAGTTGAAGTAAAAAAGGATGAAGATGGAATTATCGAAGCAGCAAAACATTTCCATTGTCCAATGAAGATATTTACTATAGGCGAAATACAAAAAGTGGAGGACAAATTCGATAAATCTCAATTTGTTAAAGACACTATAGGTGTTTATTCTGTATCAGAGCCTTCTGCATATTTACTGGGAGGAAGGTTAATCACAAATAAATCAAAACATAATGGAATTACAATATCAATATCAAAGGAGATGAAAAATGGCTAAATTATATGTAGTAGGAATAGGACCAGGTGGAAGAGAGCATATGACTTATAGAGCGGTAGAAGCAATTAAAATTAGTGATGTAATAGTAGGATATACACCATATATAGAATATATTGGAGAATTAGTAGAGGATAAAGAATTATTTTCTACAGGAATGAAGGGTGAAATAGAAAGATGCAAAGCAGCCATAGATATGGTTAGGAGTGGAAAAAACACAGCGATTATAAGTACAGGAGATGCAGGGCTTTATGGAATGGCGGGACCAATACTGGAATTAGCAGAAGATATAGAGGTGGAAATAATACCAGGAGTGACAGCATCATTCTCAGCAGCAGCAGAACTAGGATCTCCAATTATGCATGATTATGCTTCTATAAGTTTATCAGATTTACTTACACCTTGGGAAGTAATCGAAAATAGATTAGAAAAAGCGGCAGATGCAGATTTTGTTATTGCTATATATAATCCAAAATCAAAGGGAAGAAAAGATCATTTAGAAAAAGCAGTGAATATAATTTCAAACTATAGGAAAGGAGAAACACCTGTAGGTATAGTCAAGAATTCTGGTAGAGTAGGCAGAGAAATAATTATCACTACTTTAGATAATATAGACTATAAAAAGGTGGACATGTTATCAGTACTTATTATAGGAAACTCCAATTCCTATATAAAAAATAATAAAATTATTACACCGAGGGGATATAATATAAAATGATTTGGATAATAGGTGGTACTAGTGAAGCTAGGGAAATAGTAGATAGGATAAAAGATCTAAATAACTACATTGTAACTATAGCTACAGATGGCGGAAAAGAGTTTGTAAATAGTGACAAGCTACTGGTAGGTAGAATGAGTTATAAGGATATGGTTAAATTCTGTGAAGAAAATAAAATATCACTAATAGTAGATTTAACCCATCCCTATGCTAAGATAGTATCAGAAAATGCAAAACAAGTAGCAAAGGATTTAGAAATATATTATATTAGATATATGAGGGACAAGATAGAGTTGAAAATAAATGCTATTTATTTAAATAGCTATGATGAAGCTTATGATTATTTATCAAAAACTTCAGGGACTGTATTTTTTACAACGGGATCTAAAAATATCGGTGATTTTGAAAAGGTACGAGGCGAGAATAGATTTATCTATAGAATACTTCCAGCTATGGAAAGCATAGAGGAGTGTAAAAAACATCATGTTCATATGAAGGATATAGTGGCAGTATTAGGTCCATTTTCTAAAGAATATAATAAGGTTATGCTTGACGAATATAAAGCTAAATATTGTATAATGAAAGATAGTGGACATAAGGGTGGCACTCTAGAAAAATTACAAGCCTGTGAGGAGTTAGGTGTAATACCAATAATAATAGGAAGAGAAATTGAAAATGGAATTAAGGATTTAGATTTAATTGAGAAAATAATCAGAGAAAGAAATAAGGGGGGAAAATAAATGGAACATTCATATAGATTTTATAGAAATACAGCTTGTGACTATTTTCCATGTCATAAAGTGAATAATGAAGAAGAATTTAATTGTATGTTTTGTTATTGTCCATTATATTTCTTAGAAGATTGTGGTGGCAACCATATAGATAACCGTGGTATAAAAGACTGTTCAAACTGTCTTGTACCCCATAAGCCAAATGGTTATGATTATATAAATAAGAAAATAATGGAACATAATGACAAAAAAATTAGAGACAACAAATAGGAAAGGCGGAATACAAATGAATTTATTAAAGGAAACTATAAATTTAATAACACCTCCAAATGAGGAAACAAAAAAATTAGCAAGAGATAAATGGGATGGCTTAGTAAAGCCTGTTGGTAGTTTAGGCACATTAGAAGAAGCTACTATAAAAATAGCAGGTATGACTGGTAAAGTGACTAATAAAATAGATAAAAGAGCTATAGTTGTAATGTGTGGTGATAATGGAGTAGCAGACGAGGGAGTAAGTTCAGCACCTCAAATTTTTACAAAGGTTTTAACGGAAAGTATGACAAAAGGATTGACAGGAGTTGCAACTTTAGGTAAATATGCAAATACAGACATTGTTACAGTAAATGTAGGAGTAATAGGAGAAATAGATGATCCGAAGATAATAAATAGAAAAATTGCAAATGGAACAAAAAACTTTGTAAATGGACCTGCAATGACTTATGAGGAGGCAATTAAATCTATAGAGATAGGTATTGAAATAGGGGATAAACTATACGGTGAAGGATATGATATTTTAGGTACTGGAGAAGTTGGTATAGGTAATACCACTACTTCAGCAGCAGTTCTATCAGCTTTGACAAATTTAGATGTAGATATAACCTGTGGAAAAGGAGCAGGCCTTACAGATGAGCAACATTCCAATAAAAAAGATGTAATAAGAAGAGGAATAGAAATAAATAAGCCTAATAAGGAAGATCCTATTGATGCAATAGCAAAGGTAGGGGGATTTGATATAGGTGGAATGTGTGGATTGTTTTTATCAGCTGCTAAAAACAAAAAGCCTATAGTAGTAGATGGTTTTATATCTGGGGCTGCAGCTCTTTGTGCTGTTAAATTAAATCATTTAGTTAAAGAATATATAATCCCATCTCATCTATCAGGAGAACCAGGGGCAAAATATGTAATGGATGAACTACAATTAAAACCTATGCTGAATCTAGGAATGAGATTGGGAGAAGGAACAGGATGTCCACTGGCATTTCAAATCATAGAAGCTGGAATGTATACATTAGAGCATATGGGAACCTTTGAATCATTATCATTAGATGGTGGTGCATTAGTAGATATAAGAGAAGAATAAAAGGTCGTGATAAAATGATTACATTAGTCACAGGCGGGGCTAGATCAGGAAAAAGCCGATTTGCAGAAAATCTATATAAAGATGAAAAAGATGTAGTATATATAGCCACATCTAAGGCAACAGATGCTGAAATGAGAGAAAGGGTAAAACTTCACCAAGAATCTAGACCAAGTGAATGGAGAACTTATGAGGGGAACTATGATCTTCAGAACTCCATAGGTAAAGAAAGGAATTACTTACTTGATTGTATCACTGTCCTTACATCTAATATAATGTTCGATATATCAAAAGATGTAGAATATATAGATTATGATATGCAAAGGCGAATAGAAGATACAGTAATTCGAGAGATGCAAAATTTAATCAACGGTATTAGTCTAAAAGATTACAACTTGGTCTTAGTAACAAATGAAGTAGGAGATTCTATAGTCCCAGAACACCATATATCTAGGGTTTTTAGAGATATTCAAGGGAGGATAAACCAAAAAATCGCTTCATTAGCAGATGAGGTTTATTTGGTATGTTGTGGCATACCAGTGAAAATCAAATGATAAAAGGGCTCATACTTTCTTTACAGTTCTTTTCAAGAATACCTATTAATATTAATGTAGATTTTAATGAAAAGAATATTAGATACAGTATATTCTTTCTTCCTTTAGTTGGAGCTATAATAGGAGGCTTTGGAGGATTAATCTATTATTTGATTTCTCCATACAATAGACTTGTTGCTTCCTTTTTGGCACTACTCGCCACTATAATATTAACAGGCGGTCTACATTTAGACGGCCTTTCCGATACCTTTGATGGATTTTTATCCAATAGAGATAAGGAAAGGACATTAGAAATAATGAAGGATAGTAGAATTGGTGCCTTTGGAGTTCTGATCCTTGTACTTCTGATTCTATTTAAATTTATATTGATATATAGCATTGAAAACCTGCCTCTAGCTATAATCCTATCCTTTGCGAATAGTAGATTGGTGGTTGCAAGAATAATATCATATAAGAAGAATGCTAGACCTGGTGGATTAGGTGACTTATTTCATAAAAGTAATCCTAAGAGTTTAATGATTGCAAGTGGGATTATTTATATGGCTATTTTGATATTATTAGACATAAGGTATTTAGTTCCATTACTAATTACATTTTTAGCTGGAGAATACATATCAAGCATATCCTATAAAAAGATAGATGGGTTGACTGGAGATGTATATGGTGCGATTATAGAATTAGGAGAGGCTGTTTCCTTACTTAGCTTTTGGAGTGTGATGTTATGGATATAATTATGATACGCCATGGAGAATCAGAGGATAATATACAAAGGATTTTTAGCAGGAATGAT
This sequence comes from uncultured Tissierella sp., assembly GCF_902479755.1. NCBI lineage: Bacteria > Bacillati > Bacillota > Tissierellia > Tissierellales > Tissierellaceae > Tissierella > uncultured Tissierella sp. Next base: position 197,901 of record NZ_CABSQO010000002.1, read on the forward strand.
ACTAGGCTTACAGAGAAGGGTATAGAACAGATAAAGAAGACTAAGGAATTAATAAATAAATTTAGCTATGACAAAGTATATTATAGTCCGTTAAAAAGAACGGTGGAGACATTGGAGAACCTAGGATTAATAGGCACTGAGGATATAAGAATTAGGGAAATTAACTTTGGAATATTCACTGGAAAAACCTTTGAAGAAATATCAGAGATTTATCCTGATGAAACTAAATCCTGGTTAGATGATACACAAAGCTATATTATTCCTGAAGGGGAAAGCTTATTAGATGTATATAATAGGGTAAGGGAATTTTTAGATGAAGTATCTCAATATAAGGAGAACATATTACTCGTCACCCATGATTGTGTTATTCGCTTGGCATTATCTTGGATATTCGATAATCCAGATTATTTCTTTAAGTTTAAAGTAGATAATGGAAGTATAAACATAATATCAATAGAAGATGGATTTAAATATATAAAGAAAATAAATTGACATAAGAGGATAGTTTTTTTGTGCGGTTGTACAGAAGGGCTGTCCTTTTTTACATATAAGATAACTTTCATTTTAAGATATTAAAATTATTTTTAATTTTTGGACAAAAGTTAGCTGACTTTAAGATTTAAAGATTATATGATTAGTATAAAAAATTTAATATATTTGTTTTAAATATTAAAGGAGGCGAATCATATGCAAATTAAAGCATGGATAAAGCGTACATTAATTTATACTCTTATTTTAGCATTTGGTTTTTCATTAGGATTAGCAGGCCAGGTATCAGCAAATTCATATCTTAATCAAAGTTTTATGCCAGCACCGGAATATCCTAAGAACGAGTCCGGCGAGACATACGGCTCTGCGTTAAAAGCAACTTCGCCCGCTAACGAACCAGATCTTATTCAAGCAATTGGCGAAGATGGAACTGTTGGATATGTGAGAAATTCAGATCTTATTGATAAACAGCCTAAGACTCCAGAAGAGGCTCTAAAAATGAATACAGAAACTTGTGAAAAAGAGATTACTCTTTATGCTTCAGACGGTAAGACAGTCATAGGTAATTTTAAAATTACAAAAGGAATAGTAGTAGAAAGGTAGTAAAATACCATAACTCGGCGCATGTCGATTTGAAGTGAACCCTTTTTGATAGATAGAAAAACAAAATCTAATGAAAAGGGTTATTTTTATTCCAAAAGCAATTTATACTACGGGAAATAATATAACCTCGGCTAATGTCAAAGTATTTGATGTGCGGTATCCACTTTCCATTTATGAATTTGTTAATAATCTAACAAGTGGTGGAGAATTAGAATGTGGAAAGATAAAAAATATATGTTGCTTCACGATAAGGAACATATGAAGAACTGTATTAATAAAAAACAAAATAAACCTGACAAGCCTCCTGTGAATTTAGTCCTTATCTTCTCTTAGCTACATAGATTTTTGAAGTCAATCATACCTATGGTGAATGTAAACAGAAAAAGTTGTAACAATGGAATAACAATTTATCGTTTACATTTTGTCCCATCCCACCTCTCTATCATATAGAAAGGTGGGATGTTCTATGTTGAAAGATATAATTCTCAATGCGCAGGCTTCGTCATAATTGTGAAGGGGGCATAGTTTCATACATATGTAAATCCGTATATTCGAGCTATATTAATAAATCTAAGACTAACTGCAAATATTTCCAATCAACAATTCCATTTTCAGGACTAAATGAGAATGAAAAGTATTACGCAGAACTATCTTTGTCAACAGTTGATAGAGACGATGCTTTGTTAGTATCCAGCCTTAATGAAATTTTGAACCAGCATGAGTTTTGTATCATATATACGATTTATTTTTTGGGATACTCATCAGCGGATATTGCTCAATCAAGTGGTACGTCACGTCAAGCAGTTAACCAAACAAAACGTAGGGCTTTAGAAAAATTACGAAAAGCCTTTGTTGTTTAGTATCTATTTGTGTGGACTAAACCCACCCGCCTTTAGCTGTATACACTTTAAGCCTTACCTTTGAATTGAAATATTTCTTTATAAGTTTACAAATTACAAACATTTTTCTCCTTATTTTTTGTATTCAACCCAAGTTTTCCAGACTTTCGACGCCGTCAACCTTCCTGGGTTACTCTTTTCGAGGCTCAGTTACTTTCAGGCCTACTACCTGACTAGCTACGCTTAGTGGCTGCGATTACTCTCAGACACCCAAGACTCGCTATTGGTGACTCGGCTGGTGTCTTCTCAAGCAAGGTTTCCACTTGCTAAACTTCACAACATGGGCTTAGTCGCATAATTATTTGTATAGCGTTTACAAATCATTTATCGGGATCTCTTTAGTAAGTAAGCTTGCAAGCCAACATCATTAAAGTGGGGGAGACTTTATCGAATACTCAGCGCAGGGTCCCGGCTGAACTCGACCCACAGGAAGAAGACGCAAAATACGAGATGAAAGGGGGTAATTCCAATGTTTCCATAAATGCGCTCATACACAGTAGATTTATAACACTTCTATCATTATCCAAATAAAAAGAAAAGGAGAATTACAATGAAAAAGTCTATTAAATCAATCATGACTCTGGCCCTGGTCATTACCATTCTGTCCGTAAGTGCGATGTCAGCTTTCGCTGCTTCAAGTTTTTCTACCTCTACTCAGAAAAACGGCACACTTAGTGGAGGAACGTATTGCGGAGTTGGAGGCTCACCTAATCTTAGTTTCTCAGAAACACTTCTAGCTTCCCCTACCTCAAGCTCCTATATCAAAGCATCTCACCAAGTGGTAAATTATTCTACTGGAGCTACTGTTGCAACACCAAGTTCTGGTTCCGGGTATAATACGAGCTACGTTTCGTCATATGTCTATTTGAACGCTGGAAAATACACTTCTTACGGTACGCATGATTTCTATAACGGCTCTGAGACAATATCCAAATATACAAATCTTGTCGGATTTACCGTCTATTAGCATTTATGTAGTCTGGCAGGAACGCGCAACGCGCGTTCCTGCCAAATAACCAAAAGAAGATATTCCGCATAGATAATCCAGCATACAAAAATCTTCATAATTTGAAAGGAATGATCATTAACATGAGAAAGATAGCAGTATTTCTGGTGATAGGCATATTATTTTTGTTTTCATCTTGCGCGAAGGAACCCATTCCGGCGGAATCACTGCCGACGGGTATAGATCCCCTTAATACTTCGGAGAGTAGTAATTATGGTCAATTATCGGCAATAGGAAAACCACTGCCGGAGGGTACGATATCGCGTAAAAGGGTAAACTCTCCGCATACCTTGGGATACGATGTATACAACGGCGAGCCTATCGAAGTTTCACTCGAAGTCTTAGCAAGCGAAACTCCAACTTATACAGAGGGTTACATGGTTTTTGTCGAGGGTATACCTGTACTTTCCAGAATTAAGGTAGACGGTGTTATGCACGAAAAAGAGAAATATATGCACATTGTTGACCATCGCGAGGAAACCACGACAAATGTGAATTTATATTTTGAGCCGCTTGGATTTCAAAAAGAAGAAATTGTGGAGTTTTATATTGCGTATATATTTACTCCTTCCTATATTCCATACGAGTATTATCCTTTATATGGAAACACACATAAGATAATGAACGCTCCTTCGAGCCCTGTTAAAATAGAAAGAGGAAGCGATTCCACAACGAAAAAAATGGCATTGTTCCCCTCAAGAACATATGAGATTCCTAATGAAATATATAAAATGTATGAGCATGAAGATGGGACGAATTATTTAGACTCAGACCCAATTGTCGAATTATACGATGGCAGCGGGAATCAGATTGTACAACAAATGGGTGCAAACGGCTATACAGATTTAAAGATCAAACTATATGGAGGAAATTCAACCCAATATAGACTTACACTATTAATCGACCAACAGCCGGTTTTGATTTCGGGTAAAGACTATCTTGAGGTTACGCTTGAGAAAGGCACGACGGCAGAATTTGATTTTACGATAGACATATCTGAACTTGATAGAAAAAGTACAATTATGGCAGTTGCTCTTCCTTATGGAGATACATTTCAGAGGTATATTACACATTCTGTTCCGGTGTTGCTGATAAATCTGGACAAACCACAAGCAGAAGAGGACATCGTCCCGCCTGAATATAAATATGCTGAATGAGACGACTGAGCCAGTTGTGATTTGAAAGCCCGTCACACCAATGTTACTGAGACTTCTGTTCAACCATTCTACAACGTACGCCCGGCTTCGCTATCAACAGCTCCCAATCGTAGTTATTATTCTACGATTGGGAGCTTCTTCGTGATGGTCGTTTTTTACGACGCAGTGTAAGATTACCGCAGGCTTTCTGATTGTTATATTGAAACTAAGCAGAAACTGCTTGTGGGGATCAACCGTTTTTTTAATGCCTATGAATATCGAGTAGTGGACCAATAAACCCATGCCTGCAAATTTCTGTATTATTTCTCTTGACATCACCACGCGTTTGTAGTAATATGAGATTACTACATAAGTGTAGTAAAGTTGTCGCAGACGTACGGCAATAAACGGAGGTGTACACCATGACCAATTTTCAAAAACTATCGGAAACGGAAATGGAAGTGATGCAAATTATCTGGGCATCCGGCCATCCCATGACTTCCAGCGAACTGCTTGACATATTTGCGCGGAACAAAGGTAAGGAATGGAAAGGGCAGACAATGGCAACCTTTCTGGCAAGGCTGGTTGAGAAAGGCGTCCTGATTTCCACAAAGCAGCAGGGCCGCACGAATATCTATGAGCCTTATATGTCGCCGGAGGAATACCGGAGCCGGGAAGCAAAAAGCCTGCTGGAAACACTGTATGAGGGTTCGGTCAAAAACTTCCTGGCAACACTTTATGACGGCAAAGAACTGACAAAGGATGAAATAGCTGAATTGAGGTGCTGGTTCGCGGAAAAGGCAGGTGTAAAGAATGAGTAATCTGTTTTCAAATCTCCTTGCCATGTCCATTGCGGGAAGTGTGGTTGTCGGGTTGATGCTGTTACTTCGGCCTGTAACTGCAAAAATCTTTCCTGCCAAGTGGCAATACGGAATTGGGAAAATGGCAATTGCTTTTTTTCTCTTGCCTGTTTCCCTTATTGTGGGAAAGGTTTCTTTTGTTTTGCCAAAGACAATAACGCCAAGGCATCCTTCTGGAACGCCACCTATGGCTATCCCTGAAGCATTACAGCCAAACGGTTTTGTGGATGCAGTAGATACCCTGATGGAGAAACATCTTCCTGCTGCTATGGAAAAACACCTGTCTTTAGAAGTAATGGGAGCCGTTTTGCTCATTTGGTTTGTGGGCACGATGGTATTTGCCGGATGGCATTTCTATTGCTACCGCAGATTTAGCAAGCGGCTTCTGGAAAACAGTATTCCCATACCGGAGGATACGGCCGCCGCCCTGCTTTCCTCACGCAAAGTGGCTTTGGGCGTCCACGGTGATGTAAAACTGATGCTGAACCACAAAATTACAAGCCCTATGCTTGTGGGGCTGTGCCGCCCCATGATACTGCTGCCAGCATCCAACATATCGGAAACGGACTTAAAGCTGGTCCTGACCCATGAACTCATGCACCTGAAACGGAAGGATTTATGGGTGAAAGTGCTTGCGCTGATTGCGGGAACGCTGCATTGGTTTAACCCCTTCGTCCATGTTCTCCGCAAGGATGTAAGCATATGGGGCGAGTTGTCCTGCGACGAGGCGTTGGCATCCGAAATGTCCCATGAGGAAAGAAAGCATTATGGCGAAGCCATTTTGAACACGCTGGACAACCATTCCGGCATGAACACGGCTTTTTATTCTCCCTTATGCGAGAGTAAGAAGCACATTAAAAGGAGATTGATAAGAATGTTGAACGTTAAGAAAACGAAGAAGTCTATTACAGTTTTAGCCGTTGCAGCAATCCTGGCAATCGGCGGTATAGGATTGGCATTGGCTGCCAGTTCGACAGGGAACGACATTAACAATGTTATCGATACCAGTTCGACAAGGAACGACATTGACAATGTTATCAATGTCAGTGCTGATAAACAGAACGATAGCAATATCGACATGAAATATCTGTGGCCAGTAACGGGGTATAATCATATTACCGCTGCATATGGTACCCGCATGCATCCCGTGAAGAAGGAAATGGTGTTTTGTAACGGGATTGATATTCCGGCACCTGAAGGCACACCTGTACTTACTGCCGATAAGGGAACAGTCGCTGAGATAGGAGATAATGAAACGGATGGTAATTATGTCATTTTGAATCACGGCGGGGGTATTCAGACTTTTTACTCGAAATTGTTTGGATTTGCAGAAGGACTTGCAGAGGGAGATACGGTGCAGCAAAGTGACGTTATCGGCTATGTTGGCTCGACAGGCGAAGCAACAAGCCCTCATCTACATTTTCGCCTGATTATTGACGGTGAGTACATTGACCCGACGAGCGTTTTTGCATCGGAAGATTGGTCGGATGGCAGGGGGTCGAAGGCCTGGGATGATTGATTTTTCCGTAGTGTCATGGATGGTGTATTTACCTGATGACCATTCTTGAAGACATTCTGGCGATGTGGTAGTTGTTAAATATGTGTGGGTTTCGTGAAAATGCGGAGCCCACATTTTTGTGTGCCCAGCATCATGTGATTTAACAAATTTTAATCAGCACCAAAAACAGTTGAAACCCCCAAGCCATCACAGTTTTTCTTCACGGTGCTGATTAAAAACTCTTGATGATAACCGGTATAATCATCACGTGCTGATTATTGTGGTTATCAGGAAGAACAACTTATCAGGAATTTTAGAAAAAACCTTAGAACAAGTAGGTATTCGCAGAAAAGTTCCTGATAAGTTTTAGTGTATTTAGGCTTGATTTATACAAATCATATATTAAGATAAAAATGTTTTTCCTGATAAGTTGGAGCAATGATTTTTAAAGTTAGTTGAAATTCCTGATAAGTTTAGTTATACCGACTTTTTAGTTAGCCCGATAAATTTAAAAATGGTTGTAAATATAACAATTACAGATATAAAAATCGGGATAACTTTTATCTGAATTTTGTTGAATGGCAATACATTTTGCTTCTATATCTAAAAAAGTCGGGATAACATTACTTTAATCCATATAATCGTTTTAATACCTCATCATCACTCACATCAAACTGAGGAACAGCAGACCTATCATTCAATGGGCTTTGCATAGAAGTTGCTTTTTGAATAGCTTTTCGTTTGAGTTCTGCATCTGCATGGGCATAAATCATTGTGGTTTCTAAATGAGCATGCCCCAACCATTGAGATACAAGTGTCAAATCCATGAAATTTAACAATTGGAAGGTAATAGCTACCATAACTATTCCAGACGGTATGAGTAGCCAACCCCAATTCCAGTAACTCTTCTGCTGTCTTTTTAATAAGGTTACTGATTATTATTTCTTCTGTCATATTGTTCACTCTCCAATAGATAAAGTCGGGATTAACACCGTTATATCTATTGTTGCCATAATGCTAATAAAATAGAAATATTTTGATGATGTTATACCGACTTTTTTAGATACAGATTAATAGTTCATCTAAACTAGTCTAATTTATTTTAAAAGTTATCCCGATTTTCTCAGCATCAATACCCTAGTTTTTTGGGAATTTATCCTACAGTCGGGATAACTAAAAAGTCGGTATAACCAATAGTATCCAGAATTCCTGATACAAGTGGCAAGTGGAAAGCAGGGCAAGGTGGTACACACCTTGCGATTTCGCTCAAAATTCCCTTACGGGAGTTTTGGCAAATCTGCTTGTTGGGGAGTATCCCCAATCCCCATTGAACGCACAATAAATTGTACGGCTACGCTCCCTTTGGGAGCTTATAAATCACATGAGAAATCATCTCTGATCCTGTGATTTTTCTTTTCAGAAAGTAGTACAGAATATTCCGTTTGCAGAGCCTTAACAGTAGGTAATTTCTTACTGTCTAATTCATCAAAAGCTGCCTTTGCTGCTTTATGCAAAAGCAATCAGAAGTATGTTTTTCATAGAACTTTTTAGAGTATCCCGCCTTACGGTAAGGGGTGTAAACCTCACGAGTTTTTGAATAGTTTATGATATGATTTTTAAGTTTTCCTATCTCCGTCATACGCTTTTCGGCAGTTTTAATTTGAGCCGATAGCTCATGGAAATTATCACTGACAGTCTGTGCTTTTTTCTCTAAATCTTCATAGAAAAGCAGATTATTTTCCGTCAAAAAATTGATAGTCTGTGCCATTTGTTTTAGGTTAAAAATCTTTGCCCACCGTTCATAGCCAGCACCTTTTCCAGCCTGTAATTTTGCCTGTATATCCACTAAAAGATTGACATGGGATTGTGTCTTTTCAGTTGCTTTTTTTCTGTTAGCAAAAGGCTTTTTACCGTCAATAACTGCCTTGATTTCTTTCTCAGAGTATCCACTCCCCAAAGAACGTAGGCGAATGAATTTTTTTTGCTCTTTGCTTTTAAAGGCAAGATATTTTCCTTGTTTAATAGAGTAACCTGCCTGTTCCATTTGCAATAAGAAAGTATCAAAATCGGCAGGCTTTTTTCTAAGGATTTCATCTATGGCAATCCTTAATTTTTCAGAATGAGAAACAGGTTTTTTATCTCCAAGCCATTTGCCATAATGGTTTTTCCCACGCTTTGGATTTTCAACAATAGACAGTCCGTTTTCAAGACAAATACGGTCAGATATTTTACGGACAGCTCTACCTGAACCTAAGAAATCACGGAACTTTTTGGTGCAGTCCAGTGATGTAGAATTAAAAATGATGTGGTTATGAATATGAGCCTTATCTATGTGAGTAGCAACGAAAAAAGCATGATTGCCTTTTGTAAACCGCATACCCAATTCATAGCCTACTTGATTGGCAAGCTCCGGGGTAATCTCTCTCGGCTTAAAGGACTGGCGTATATGATAAGCTATCACATCGTTTGTTTGTTCTCTGCCTGTAATGTCGAGATAAATTCTCTTAGATAAAAGAAATTCTCCCTGTACGGTTTTAGGGTCACACTCATAAGAGCTGATGTATTCGCCATCATTTGTTTTATCGGGATTTTTTGCGTAATCAGTTCGATCTGCAAGGCAATCTGCAATGGATTTTCCTTTGTTCTGGTGCATGGAAATTAATCGTGTAGTTGCCATGAAAACCTCCTTTCCAAATATTGACACAAGGGAACGGTTCTTCTGTGCGGTTGTACAGAAGGGCTGTCCTTTTTTACATATAAAATAACTTTCATTTTAAGATGTTAAAATTATTTTTAATTTTTGGACAAAAGTTAGCTGACTTTAAGATTTAAAGATTATATGATTAGTATAGTATAAAAAAATTAATATATTTAATATAAAGAAAATTAAAATTCTGGATTTAGGGCATCAAATAGATGAAGATGAATATGAGGGGTATGTAACAAATGATAATATAGTAGAGTCTATTAAATAAAAATAGATTCTAATTGATATCAATCTGCGTTATTTTAATAGAATTTATATGTTTAGTTGTATTTAGATTCGAAAGGAGTGATTATATGAATAAGAAAATATTGATGTTGGTTATTTCAATTGTATTATCTTTTTCTTTATTAGGATGTGAGAAAAAAAGTCAAATAATAACAGAAGAATTCAATAATACAATTTGGGAAGAGGAAAATGGGAAAACATCTCTATTATTTATTGACAATAATTTAACCGTAAATTCCGGAGAAATTAAACCTGATATGGAACTAGAAGATATAGAGAATGTAAAATATGAAAGTGGAAAATACGAAGATATTGAAATAAATTTGAAGGATGAAACAATATCAATTAAAAATGAAGATAATATCATAATGGAATTTAAAAAAATATCTGATACTAAAATAGAGAATGAAGATGGAATCATTTTTATAAAAAAACAGATATAGATAATCCATAAAAATAGAAAAAATTAAGTCCAATAATTCAGAAATAATACTTCGTTCTGTAAGAACTTAATTTTTTAAATTATTTTAAGATTTTGGACAAAAGTTAGCTGACTTTAAGATTTTAAAATTATATAATTAATTTATCGAATATAAGATTACAAAAAAAGGGATGTAAATATTGAAATAATTCATCGCTAAAGTTTGATATCCATGGAAAACCAATGTATGCCTTAGTCTATAAAGGAAATAATTTAATCAACATAACGGGGATTTGAAACAAATGATTATACCCTATGCCTTACTTAAATAACAGATAGAGAGATTATGGATAGGGTGTATAAGAAAAAAAGGGGGGATACCATGAAACTGAAAAAGACTAAGAAGTTTAATACAGTAGAGTCTTATGCAGCATGTATCTGCATTGCTACTACTTGTACTTGTAGTTGTGATTCAACATCAGTATATTCATCAAACGGAAGTAGAGTATTCAATAATAAGCACTATGATTCCAACAATTCAGCAGTGAGAGGTTAATCAGTGCTAAGGCATACAGGTTTAGTGAGCCTAGGTAGTTAAACTACCTAGGCTTACAATTAATTAAAGCTAGACGAATAATTGTTTTTTAGATAAAGGTTAGATGACTTTCAAATTTTAAAACTATATAATTAAATTATCGAATATAAAATTACAAAATACTTTATGTATAGAAATGGGTGTAGATATTGGAGAAATATAAAAAAAATCAATTTGAAGGTTATGTAAGAAGCTATTTAGATAAATATCTGGAAGGACAGAGTAAGGAGGATTTTAGTGTAGAGTTTTATGATTACTTATTAAACGAAATCCTTTCTAACTCCATAAAAACATTGTTAATCCTATTTTTCGCATTTAAAAAAGAAAGCTTATTAAAGGGTGATTCTTCGGAAGAAAGATATAGGTATTTCGATAATTACTCATCTACAGAGGAATTTCATGGTTTGGTCAATAGGATGTATCCTCTACTTAAGCAGAGATTAGATAGCATCCTCCATAACCATATAATAAATTATAATGATTTAAATATTAGAGTAAAAAGAGATAAGGAAGAAATCCATAAAAAGTTTGGGTTCAATATGGAAGATTTAACAGATTGTCATATAAAATATGGGGTTTCGGATTATCATAGAGGATTAAAATCCATTTGTATAATTGAAAAAGATAATAGAAGAATAATTTATAAGCCTCGCTCCGGTAAAATAGATATATATTGGAGAACTTTTATCGATTGGTTCAATTCCAAAGAACCATCCTTAAGGCTTGCTAATATTGAAATATTAGATAAAGGAGAGTATCATTGGCAGGAATTTGTGGATAACAAGCCATGTAAATCAGAGCGGGAGATTCAAAAGCTATATTATAGAATAGGTATTTTAGCTGCCATATCCTATATTTTTAAGATAGAAGATTTACATATGGAAAATATTATAGTTAGTGGAGAATTTCCCTATATAATAGATTTAGAAACAATTTTTCAAGTGGATGGGTTTCAAAATTGTCATTTAGAGCTAAAAAGTGCTACTGATATCTTGAATAGGAACATAAATCAATCAATCCTAAGAACACAGCTTTTTCCTACATCTGTCAAATTCCATAATTCAAATATGGATATTTCAGGTATAACGGGAAAAGGTGGACAAGTAATAGAGAATGGTAAAGTTAAGATTAAGAATCAATTTACTGATGAAATAGAAGTCGTTAAAGAAGACGCTATTATAGAGAATAAGTATAATATTGGATGTATAGAGGATATTCTTGTTGACCCTAAAGATTATATTAAAGAGATAATAGCAGGATTTGAAGAAGGATACCTCTTACTTAAAAACAATAAAGAAGAGCTTTTGAAGCTAATAAATTCAGGTGAATTATTTTATGATGTTCGTCCAAGATATCTTTTTAGAAATACAAATTTATATGCTATGATTCTTGAAATGGGTAAGAATCCTAAATATTTAAAGGACAAATCAGAATTAAATAGATTGTATCATCTTCTTTTCAAGACAGCTAACGATCATAATATTAAAATGATATATCAATCAGAACTGGAAGATTTATTTAATGATGATATTCCCTATTTCTATGGAAATATCAATGATAAGACTGTATATAACTCCAATGGAGATAGTTGTTTTGTACTGGATAAAACCCCTTTGATGGAAACAAATGAAAGGATAAAAAATTTAAATCAAAGGGATTTGCGTACCCAAATATATCTTATAGAAAAGGTAATGGCAAAGCAAAAAAAGACTTGGAACACAGTTAGAGAAAAAAGAGATTATAATATGATAAAAAATGAAAGGGATTCATTGACAAAGGCAGCAGAGGGAATAGGAGATATTCTGATTGATAAAGCCATGATTGATGAAAAAACAGAGACCATTAGTTGGTTAGACTTGCAAAATACATTTCCTACTTGGACTATCAAAGCTCAAGATATTTATCTATATGGTGGATTAACAGGTAATGCTATATTTTTTTCCTGTTTATATCAGGAAACGAAAGATGTAAAATATAGGAATATATTGCAAAAAATATTAAATACCATAAAGATTGACCTTCAGGGGACAAATAATAAATCTTCATCAGCATTTAATGGAATGGTTTCATTAGCATATTTATATGCTTTCTTATATAATCAAACAAAAGATAAGGACATGCTTTATCAAAGTCTTTCCATTATAAATAATTGTAAAGCTGAGATATTTCAAAATACATCATATGATATAATCGATGGATTATCAGGTGTTCTTGTAGTCACTTTAAATATATTTGAATTAACTAAAGATAGAGAGCTGGAAGACTTATCAATAGGTATTGGAATAGATATAATAAAAAATATTCATATAGAGAAAGACAGAGCTTACTGGAAGAAAAATAATGGCAATGAACTTATAATAACTGGATTTGCCCATGGTTTAGCGGGAATATCCTATGCACTGGGTAAATTATACAGGCTGACTAACTATAAAAATCATATATCTATAATTGAAAATCTCATAAAGATAGAAAATAACTATTATAGTGATAATATTGAGAATTGGATAGATTTGAGAAGTGAAGAAGTTACAAGCTTAGATACTTCACCTATACATTGGTGCCATGGAGCAACTGGTATAGGGCTATCAAGGTTAAAAGGTAAGGATATAATAGATACTTCCAATGATATGGCTAAAGCATTGAGAGCTGTGGAGAAAAATGGTCTATATCGTGATAGTGACTGCTTATGTCATGGAAATCTAGGAAATATAGAATTATTGTTAGAAGTCTATAAAGAAAATGGTGATTTAAATTTATATAATAAAGCTATTGCCAGAGCAAATGAAATAATTGAAAATGGATATATAAATGGTGTAGGACAGGAATTTGACAGTTCTGGATTTATGTTAGGATTATCAGGAATAGGATATGAAATGCTTAGGATATCAGACCCAAGCAAATATCCTTCTGTATTGCTGCTGGAGGTTTAAGATGAAAAAATCAGTATTAAAATTTTTTGGTACATATATTGATAAGAAAGTAGTTCTTACAAGCTATATTTTTATTCAGATGCTGCTGCATTTTTTAGCATTTAAAGTATTAAACAGGCGTGAATACAATATAATAGAATATTTAACTATATTTTCAGCCTTAGTCCACAGCTTTATCGTTTATGTGGTTCTATTATTAAATGATAAAAGTAAATTGATGATATACTATTATTCTATATCAGCTACTATGTTAAATTTTTTTCTGATAATTGATATAGGTTACTTAAAATATAGTGATATAAGATATATATATGCTCAAAGCATAGTTATGTTTATTATACTGGATATAACTCTGAAGATTTCAACACAGAATATTAGCAGAAAGTTGTTTTATAAGTATATTGTAGTTGCTTTATGGGCTGTAGGGATAATGTTTGGAATATTTAAAATTGAGATTTATATGTTAGTTTATCAGATTACATTTATAATCATTATTATTTATCCGAGTATATTCTTAGTATTAAATTATAAAAAGCTTAGAAATTATGGCAGGCATTTGCTTCCCATAATTTCATTATTTGCTATTGTAAATATTATATATTTTATATTGACTTTCGTTATTTTTCAGGAATATAGCGGAATGCATAACTACGACTTATATATATACCTAAATTTAATAGAAATGTTTCTGAGCTATCTAGTTTTATCGGCTATAGGATTTTGGAAGCTTGTAAAGAATAAAAAAAGTACCATAAATAGAAGTATAATAATTAATTGCATTTTTATAATAGGATATTTATATTGCATCAAGGATAATAAAGAGAATTTAAAATTAATTATCTTTTCACTCCTTAGCTTTTTTACGATATTAAAGCAATCTCAGCTATTAAATCATTATATAAAGCTCAAAGATAACAGAATAAATCATAAACAAAATGGATTGGTATCTCCCAGTATATTTAAAGAAATATTAGAAACCAGTATATCAGACTTCAGAAAGGAAGAAATATATAAGGAACAGGTGGCGGATTTTTTACATGATGAGATTTTACAAGATGCCATATATATAAAGAAGGAGCTTCGTGACAACTATGAAATATCAATAAATGATAAAATATTTGAAATCGTGGATAATATGATAAATACGACAAGAGGACAAATTAGTCTGCATAGACCCTATATAAATTATAATATAAGTTTGGTGGAAAACTATTACAATCTGATACAATCCTTAAAAAAGAGATTTGGAAATGATAATATACTGGTAGATTTTATATGTGACGACAAATTATTTTTAAGTTCACCATATGATTTAGTAATTTATAGAATGATTCATGAATTAATTACCAACATTTTCAAACATTCAAAAGGATATTTTTCTTCTATAGAATTGAAGATTCAAGATAAAATAATTTCATTAACAGTAACTAACTATGGAGACTATTTGAGCAATGAAAATAGTAACAATACCGATAGCAGAGGTCTTAAGATTATAAAAAGAGAAGTCGATAGGTTTGGTGGTACATTGGATATAAATTCATCAATAGATACTGATATGTTAATGAATACAGATATATTTAATAATTCCATAGTTAACATAAGTATTAAAATACCAATTAAGGGGGAGATAACCTATGAACATTTTATTAATAGATGACCATGGAATGTTTTGTGAAAGTCTAAAGCTCACTTTGGAGAGAGATGAATGTATTGAAAATGTTCATATATTACAGGACGTGGGTGAAGCAAAACGAAAAATACTAAATAAAGAATATGACATTATTTTAATGGATATCAATATCAAAAAGATTACAGGGAAGGAAGACGGTCTTACAATAGCAAAAGAACTTTTAAAGAGAGATAATACATTGAAAATAGTAATGCTAACAGGATTTGATATGCCGGGATATGAAGCAGAAGCGCAACAAATAGGAGCTAAAGGCTTTATATGTAAAGATGAGTATACAGAAGTATTAATTGAAAAGCTTAAAAAGGTATATAATGGAGAAACCATATTTAGAAAAGTAACTAGCCATATAAATGAACTGACGGAAAGAGAAAAGGAGATATTGCAATTATATAGTTCAGGATGTTCAAGAAAGGAAGTTGCAGATAAATGTAATATATCAGTTAGTTCATTAGCAGTAGCCTTAAATAGAATTTATGAAAAATTAGATGTAAAAAACTATCAGGAAATGATAAACAAAGCACTGGAATTGGGATATATAAAGCCAAATTTTTTTTGAAATATTAAAGCATAGAATAGATAATTCTATGTTTTTATTTTTTGGAAAATTTTAAAATATGTACAAAAGTTAGCTGACAAGAAATTTATTATAAAATATACTTTAATTAAAATAATAAAGGGGGTAGACAAGCATGAATATATTATTAGAAAAAATAGACAAGACTGTGGATGAAATGATTGACAAAAATTTAATTATGGACATGACTGAGCAACAAATGATGAACCTAATTTATGAAGATGAATTATTCACAAGAACTATAACAAGCCCATGTCCTACAAGCTTTTTAGTATGTTGCTAGTAAAGTATATAGAATAATAACCAGAATATAAATACCATAAAGAATATTTTATGGAGGTGATTGGATGAATAAACCGATAATACAGTTATTTAAAACAATCAACAATTATTATCTCCTAGATGGAGTGAAATGTGAAATTCTTCCTATAAATAAAGAATCATTTCAATATTTAGATGGGGTACTAAAGGGGAAAGATGATTTTTCAACAGAAAAATTGCCTACAGAAGAGTTAATTCAGCTTCATCATCATGGATATCTGTCAACAAAAAATAACGTAGAAAAACTTCAACATTCCTATGCAAATTACTTACCTTATTTTATGCAGCGTAAACTAAATAAAATAACATTACAAGTTACTCAAGGCTGCAATTTTCGATGTAAATACTGCGTATATTCCGATGAAACAAATAAGAAGCAAAGAACCCATAGTCAGGAAAGTATGTCCTTAGAAACAGCAAAAGAAGCAATAGATTTTTTGTTAGCTCATTCAATTGATAGCAAGCATATAAATATAAGCTTTTATGGAGGAGAACCGCTATTAGCCTTTGGTTTAATTAAAGATGTTGTTGATTATGCAGAAAAGATATTTAAAGGAAAAAAGATTTCATATAATATGACCAGCAATGGTACTCTTTTAGATGAAGAAAAAATTGAATTTTTAATAGAGCATGATTTTAGTCTAATGATAAGCCTAGATGGTCCAAAGGAAATCAATGACCTAAATAGAGTATATCCAGATGGCAGTGGTACCTATGATTCTGTTATGAAAAAAATTCAGCTTATTCAAGAAAAATATCCTGATTTTGGTGAGAAGCTAAGTATCAGTATGGTTATGGATCCAAGTAATGACTTTGACTGTATAAACTCAGTCACATTAGGTGGCAGGGATTTTAAGCCTCTAAACCTAAACGCAACTGTAATAGATACTGATTATGACTATGATAAGCCATTAAACTATTCAGAAGATTATATTTGGAAATTTGAATATAATATATTTCTAGCCCTTATGTCCTATTGGAAAAGATATCCAATAGAGAAGATATCCTCAATATCAAAGTCAGTGATACAGAAAACAGTAAATGATTTATATAAATTTGAAGAATCACCGGCTATAAAAGCCTATGATGCACCTTCAGGACCTTGTATTCCAGGACAAATGAGATTATTCTCCGATATAAATGGAAATTTATTTCCCTGTGAGAGAGTAAGCGAAACCTCAGAAGCAATGAAAATAGGGACTCTAAAAGAGGAATTTGACATTAAACAAATAGAAAGATTACTCAATTTTAGTCAATTAACGGAGGAAGAGTGTAAGGGTTGCTGGGCTTTTAGATATTGTAATCAATGTGCAAAAAAGGCTGATGACGGAACTAAGAATATGTCTAAGGAATTAAAGCTGTCACATTGCAGAGCCTCTAAATCTACTGCTTATTCAGAGATAATGGAGTACTTAATAATGAAGGAAATTCCTGAATATTATGGGGAGCAAGTACGGAATGTATAAAAAAGGAGAAGATATAAATGGGAGAAAAAGCTGCTATATATCCATTTTATCCTAGACTATTACCATATATTAAACATTATAACAAATTGCAGGACAGGTATGAAATAACCGAGGTCTATGCTCCGCAAGGGCTGGGATTGAAGGATAAGGATTTGTCCTTCGCCTGCAATCATCCGTCAATAGGGAAAAAGGGGAACTTAATAGATAATATAAATAAATCTGATGCTGATATACTTGTATTGGTTGACGATATAGAAGATGATTTTGACAATGAAGATTTTTTTGATATTGCAAATATTGCTTTGCAGAAGGGAATGAAAGTCAATTATTATGCCAAATCAATATTTGCAGTAAGGGATGAGATGAGAAGACTATCTGAAGACTATAAAGATAATATGAAAATAATCATAGAAGAGCATAAGAATAATGAACTGGGACAGACGAAGGGCTCTTTGCAGACTCCTGTTATCTTAGTCGGAGGGATGCTTGATGAGCCGGATGTATTGGAGGTTTTACTTCAGTCTTATTTAAATCTAATTGAATTGGGATTGAAAGTAAGTGTATTTACTAAAACACCATTTTCATTAGGTACAAATTTTCACAGCATAAATGCTTTGTTTAGCAATGGACTTGATGAAAAGACAACTATATCATATTTAAAAGAAACATTAAAGGAAGTAGAACATATAGAACAACCGGATATTATATTAATAGAAACACCTGATCCAATTATGGAATACAATGAATTTGCACATAACGGATATGGCATAAGGACTTATATGTTGTCCTTGGCAGTAATTCCAGATTCTATGATAAATGTTATACCTGTTGAATTATGTGTAGCTGAGTATGTAGAGATGGTCAGTAAGTTTGTTGAGGAAAAATATAATACCAAATTAGATGGTGTTCATGCCAGCAATTCTATAATAGATTCCTTATATGTGGTTCAGTCACAAGAACTTTCATGGGTTCATATACCTACTGAAGAAGTAAATAAAAGTTTACAATTTAATCAGGGTCAATCTAAGATTCCAATTATCAATGTAATACAGGCTGGTACAAATATGATTACAAATAATATCATCAATAGATTATCTTATTGAAGGAGATGAATAGATGATTACAAAAGAATTAACCACAGTATTATTGGAAATCTTAGAGGAAGATTATTTGATTTCACATGATAGACTAAAAGAAGAATATTGGGATATGCCATTGACAGGAAAACACTTCAGATTATCAGGATTTGAACTAGCAGCCTTAGTATTAGAATTTGAAAAGAGATCGGGAATTATGATTGATATCAATGAAAAACCAATGTATGCCTTAGCCAGCATAAATGACATACTTAAATCAATATCACAAGGGGAGTTTGCAACAAATAATTGACATTGGATTATGGATAGGGTGTAAAAAAAGAAGGGGGGATACTATGAAACTTCGTAAAGCTAAGAGATTCAATACAGTAGAATCATATGCAATATGTGCATGCCCAATGGCTTCATGCTCTTGTTGGTGTAGTTGTAGCTCAGATTTAGCATTCACAACTCCATATAATAGAAATGATCAAAGTATATACGACAGAAATCGCTATGATACTGTTGCTTTATCCATATGATGCCAATGCTGCATCTATGAAAAAGTAATCATTGCTAAGGCATACAGGTTAAGTAAGTCTAGGTAGCTTGACTGCCTAGACTTACAATTATATTGAATTATTGAGAAATTATACATATATATTATAATAGATTGGTTTATTCATATAATTAATAGTAAATAAAGTATAAGGAGAGTGAAATCCATGAAAAATCCAATAAACAAATCCAACCTAAGAAGACCTCTGAAGGGAATACTCCTTCTAAGTATACTGCTAATAGCATCAAATCTCTTTATATCGAGCATTAGTCAGTTTTACATAGTTAATAGGGAGATTGATAATATTGGAAAATATTATAGAAGTATCGGAAAAATACTACCATTAGATGAAAATAACTTTGATGTAAAAGAAGCTCAGGAGCTAATCACTGGTGACCCAATGATAGATTTTGAAGATAATAAAAGATATACTATTGGAGTGATAGATGGGTTATATAGAAATAAAAGAAATAATCCTGTTTTTTTCCATATACCAGGTTCAAATGCACTTGATCATATATTTATTGGAGAAATGCGAGAAGTATATAAATATCAACATGCTGAGAGCATTTATGAAGGTTCAGCATTAGATGTTAAGGTTACAAATATATTGGCAGGAAATCCAGACTATATAGAAGGAGATTTTCGCTATAAAAATGAGCAGGAACATCGATTCCTTTTTTTATCCCATTCCATAGTAACGGGAGAAAAACTTGAATATATCAATGATGATGTAATAGATGAGCTATTCCAAATGAAACCTGGAAAAAAGTACTTATTCAGAACATTTCTTCATGCATCTGGTGAGATTGGCTTCTTTGCTAAACCGCTTTATAATGATGGACCTCTCTATATAGAGCTAGATGATAATGGGTATATAGATTGGGAGGCTCCACAGTTTAAAATCATCAAAGAGGAAATGGACTTTATAAATGAAAATATTATTTCATATTTTCTTACAGGCATTAAGGATATGACAACAATGCCGGAAGTACAAGATAGTGCAAAGGATTATTATCTAGTAGAAGGACGTTGGTTTAACAAGGAGGATGATGAAAATCAAAACCATGTAGTTATAATACATGATACCGTTGCCAAAAATCATAAAATAAATATTGGAGATAAGATTAATATTAAAATGCGGGATTCTGACTATGGTTTTTCAGAATTATGTTCAGAAAAGGATAAAAGAGAATGGAAGACATATTATGTCAGTGAACCTAAGCCCTTTGAAGTAATAGGTATATTTAATTTCAACGTTTCCCCTCGATTTCAATACGTTTATATGTATGTTCCGAATAGTACCATACCTGTAGAACTTGGCAGATATACTAAAGGGTTAGATGAGTCAATACCTATTGATTCTTACTCATATACTTTTGTTTTAAAAAACGCAAGTGATGAATCAGCTTTTATAGAAAAGTATAAAGAGCCATTAAAAGAATTAGGATATGAGTTATCTTTTTTAATAAATAATGTGGAAAGCTT